>DASZGN010000430.1:0-6406 GCA_035938775.1 Trinickia sp. | reverse complement strand
GCGCCGGGGCCGTTTTCGCGCTTTGCCGGCATCGATCGCACGCTGGTGCTGCTCTCGGGTGCGGGCATGCGGCTCGCGAGCGACGACGGCGCGCCGCTGACCCTCGATGCACCGCTTGCGGTGGCACGTTTCGCGGGCGAGACGGCGATCGAAGCCGAGCTCATCGACGGTCCGACGCGCGATTTCAACCTCATGGTGCGGCGGGGCGAGGCGAGCGGCGCGCTCGAGATCTGGCGCGGCGCGGGCACGCATACGCTCGATGCCGACACGGCGCTCATCTTCTGCGCCGAGGGCACGCTGGAGGTGACGCTCGCGGGCGAGCCGCCGGTGACGCTCGCGGCCATGGATACGCTGCGCATCGACGCGCCGCGCGCGCTCGCATGCACCGTGGCGGGCGAGGGCGCCGCGATCGCCATACGCATTCGCTCCATCGCCTGATGCGTCTTCGCTTTTCGTGCCGGATTCGCGCGGCATCGCGCGACCGGCCGCCAACGTCTTCATACTCACGATGAACGAACTTGTCTGGCACAACCTCCACCTGTGCGCGCGCGGCAATCCCGACGAGACCATCGCCGATGCGGCGCTCGCCGTGCACGACGGCAACGTCGCGTGGCTCGGCGCGGCCGCTGATCTACCCGCCGAGTACGCCACCTGGCCGCGCGAAGACTTGCAAGGCGCTTGGGTGACGCCGAGCCTCGTCGATTGCCACACCCACCTCGTCTACGGTGGCCAGCGCGCCGACGAATTCGCACTGCGCCTTGCCGGCGCGAGCTACGAAGAAATCGCGCAGCGTGGCGGCGGCATCGTGTCGACGGTGCGCGCCACGCGCGCCGCGGACGAAGACACGCTCTTGCGCGCGTCCGCCGCGCGGCTTGTCCCGCTTATCGCCGAAGGTGTCGGCGCAATCGAAATCAAATCGGGCTACGGGCTCGATCTCGCGAGCGAGCGCAAGATGTTGCGCGTGGCGCGCGAGCTTGGACGCCGCTACCCGGTGTCCGTCTACACCACGTTTCTCGGCGCGCACGCGCTGCCCCCCGAATTCGCGGGCCGGGCGGACGCGTATATCGACGAGGTATGCGAGCGCATGCTGCCCGCGCTGGCGGACGAAGGTCTTGTCGATGCGGTCGACGTGTTCTGCGAACGCATCGGTTTCACGCTCGCGCAAAGCGAGCGCGTATTCGAAGCGGCCGCGCGGCGCGGTCTGCCCGTCAAGATGCACGCGGAGCAACTGAGCCTCATGGGCGGCGCCGCGCTTGCCGCGCGCTATCGGGCGCTGTCGGCCGACCATCTCGAGTTTCTCGACGAGGCGGGCGTCGCGGCGATGGCGGCCGCGGGCACGGTGGCCGTGCTGCTGCCGGGCGCTTACTACTTCATCCGGGAAACGCAACTGCCGCCGATCGAACTTTTGCGCGGTTATGGCGTGCCGATCGCGCTCTCGACCGACAGCAACCCCGGCACCTCGCCGGCCACTTCGCTGCTGTCGATGCTCAACATGGGCTGCACGCTCTTTCGCCTGACGGTGCCCGAGGTGCTGCAGGGCGTGACGTGCCACGCCGCGCGTGCGCTTGGGCAAGGCGCGCGCCACGGCGAGCTGGCGGTGGGGCGGCAGGCGGACTTCGTCGCCTGGTCGGTCGACACGCTTGCCGAGCTCGCCTACTGGATCGGCCGGCCGCTTGCCGCGCGCGTCGTGCGCGGGGGCGTCACGGTCGATGCGCCTCGCGCGATCGATGCGATGGACGCACTTCGCGCGATCGATACACCCGGCGCGACGACTGCGCAACAAAGGAGCTGATGTGACGACTCATCGACATGCGCTTTTCGCCGAGCATGCCTACCTGCCCGACGGCTGGCGCCGCGACGTGCTGCTGCAGTGGGACAACGACGGCGTGCTGACGGCCGTCACGCCCGACACCGCGCCGCCAAGCGATGCCGCACGCGCGAGTGGCCCGGTCCTGCCCGGCATGCCGAACCTCCATTCGCACGCATTTCAGCGCGCGATGGCGGGCCTTGCCGAATACCGCGGGCAAGCGAGCGACAACTTCTGGAGCTGGCGCGACCTGATGTACCGCTTCGCCGCGCGCATGACGCCCGAAGGGCTCGCCGCCATCGCGCGCTGGCTTTACATCGAAATGCTGAAGGCGGGCTATACGTCGGTGTGCGAGTTCCACTACGTGCATCACGCCGCCGACGGCCGGCCCTATGCGAACGCGGCCGAACTCGCCGAACGGGTCGTCGATGCGGCCGCGAGCGCGGGTATCGGCATGACGATGCTGCCCGTGCTCTATCAGTACAGCGGCTTTGGCGAGCGCGCGCCGCGCGCCGATCAGCGCCGCTTCATCAACACGCCCGACGAACTCCTCGCGCTCGTCGCCACGTTGCGGCACGCGCGGCCCGAGCATGCGGCGCTCGCGTACGGCGTCGCGCCGCATTCGCTGCGTGCCGTGTCCGAGGCGTCGCTGCGCGCGCTGATCGACGGTCTCGATAGAAGCGCGCCGGTGCATATCCACATCGCCGAGCAGACGGGGGAAGTCGATGATTGCCTGGCGACGACGGGCATGCGGCCCGTGGCCTGGCTACTGGAGCATTTCGATGTCGATGCGCGCTGGTGCCTCGTGCATGCGACGCATGTCGACGACGCCGAAGCCGCCGCGCTTGCAAAGAGCGGCGCCGTGGCCGGGCTGTGCCTGACAACGGAAGCCAACCTCGGCGACGGCATCTTCCCCGCGCGGGCGTACCTCGACGCGCAAGGGCGCATCGGCATCGGTTCGGACAGCCACATTGCCGTCGATTGGCGCTCGGAGCTGCGTCTGCTCGAGTACGGACAGCGCCTCGCGCGACGCGAGCGCAATGTGCTCGCGTCGGGCGAGCGGCCGCAGGTGGCCGAGCGGCTCTTCGATGCGGCGCTCGCGGGCGGCGCACAGGCAACGGGCCGCACGACGGGCGCCTTGCGCGCCGGTAACCGCGCCGATTGGCTCGTGCTCGATGCGCAGCATCCGAGTCTCGACGGACGCACGAGCGCGAGCTGGCTTGCGGGTGTTGTGTTCTGCGAGCACGGCGCGTCACCGATTCGCGATGTGTATACGGGCGGAAAGCGCGTCGTGCACGGCGGCGTGCATGCGCAGGAGTCCGAAGCGTATGAGGCGTATCGCGCGGCCGTGGCGCAATTGCTCCACGATTGACATCTATTGACGGGGACACCGCGCCCGGTTCCGCGCCCGGTGTCCCCATTCCCGATCAGTTTCAGTCTTAGCCTTGGTTCCAAGCCCATGACAGAGGCCCCCATGAGCCCCTCCACCGACGACTCGATTTTTTCGCTGCGGCACGGCACGTTGCCGCTTTTGATTTCGATGCCGCACGTCGGCACGCGCATTCCCGAGGATATCGGCGCGACGATGACGGAGGTCGCGCGCCACGTCGACGATTGCGACTGGCACCTCGAGCGTCTTTATGCGTTCGCGGCGCGCCGGGGCGCATCGATTCTCGCGCCGACGCATGCCCGCTACGTGGTCGACCTGAACCGTCCACCCGACAATGCGAACCTCTATCCGGGCCAGGACACGACGGGTCTCCTGCCGCTCGACACGTTCGACAAGGCGCCGCTTTACGAGCCCGGCGGCGAGCCGACCGAAGCCGAGGTCGCGCGGCGCCGCGAGCGCTATTGGCGCCCGTACCACGACGCGCTGACTCGAGAGCTGGCAGCTCTGAAAGCAAAGCACGGCAAGGTGCTGCTGTGGGAGGCGCATTCGATCCGCTCGCATGTGCCGCGTTTCTTCGAAGGACGCCTGCCCGACTTCAACTTCGGCACGGCTAACGGCGCGAGCGCCGCACCGGGCCTGGCCGAGGCGTTGGCGGCGCGGGTGGCCGAGCACGGCGGGTATACGGCGGTGGCGAACGGGCGCTTCAAGGGCGGCTACATCACGAGGCAATATGGCGTGCCGGGCGAGGGCGTTCATGCGGTGCAGCTCGAGCTGTCGCAGATCACCTACATGCAGGAGACACGACCCTATGCGTACGACGAGGCGCTCGCCGCCAGGATCGAGCCGTTATTGGAAGCGGTGATCGACGAGGCGCTTGCGCGGGTCGCCCACACGTGAGCGTCGGCGGCTCGCGCCGCCGCCGAAAGAAGCCGCCTGATATGAGATCGCCTTCAAGGCATTGATCGAAGAGGGCTTGCGGCACATAGCGAAGGCGCGAACGCGTGGCACGGGACGAGCGCCGCGGTCGCGATCGTGGCGAAGCGCTGACACCCGACGCTTGTCGGTTGACGATCGCGCTCATCGTCGCTAAGGTTTCGCCCCATGGCCGATACCGACTTCACTCATCCGGGCGCGCTCGTGCGCCAAAGCTGTCTCGAACGATTCAACCTGACCGTCACGGAAGGGGCGGCCGTGCTGGGCGTGAGCCGCCAGGCGCTGACCAACCTCTTGAGCGGCAAGGCGGGCATTTCTCCCGAGATGGCGCTGCGGCTCGACAAGGCATTCGGCGGCGGTGCCGAAACGTGGCTGCAAAGGCAACTGCTGCACGATCTCGCGAAGGCGCGCGAGCGGCTCGACGAGCTCGATGTCGTGTCGATGGCGCAGCAGCGGCAGCGGCAGTTGTTTTAGGCGGCGGGGGCGGCGCCGGGGCGCGACAACGCTCCGGTATTGCGTTATGCCGGTATCGTCGAGCGGCTTCATCATGCCGCGCAAGCTTTGCCTGAGCGATTTCCCGCCTCACGCGAGCGGACTCAGCCGCTCGCCGTCGGCGCCGTCTTCCACCTGCCACCCGAGGCTCGCCAGCGTCGCGCGCAAATCATCCGCTTCGCGCCAGTCCTTCCTTGCCCGCGCCTTAGCTCGCCGTTGCGCCAGCTCGGCGATGTGCGTCGGCACATCGAACGCATCGGCGCGCCATGCATCGAGCCGCAAGCCGAATACGTCATCGAATCGATCGATCGTCGCTCGCCGCACCTCGGGTGGCAGATCGCTCTTCGCGACATCCCACAAGAGCGCCAGTGCGCGCGGCATGTTGAGGTCGTGGTTGACCTCGTCGATGAAGCGCGCCACGTATCGCTCGTCGGCCGTGCCGCCCGCGGGCCAGAGCGCATAGGCGCGGCGCAGCCGATCGAGCGCGGCCTGTGCGGCATCAAGCGCATCGAAGCTGAAGCGCAGCGGGCCGCGATAATGCGCGGTGAGGCACAGATAGCGATAGGCGAGCGCTTCCGTGCCGCGGTCGATCAACGTTTGCATGCGCACGAACTCGCCCGTCGACTTCGACATCTTCGTCGTGTCGTCCACGGTGAGAAAGTGGCCGTGCATCCAGAAGTTGGCGAGCCGCGTGCCGTGGCAGGCCTCGGTCTGCGCGATCTCGTTCGTGTGATGCACCGCGATGTGGTCAATGCCGCCGCAATGGATATCGAACCACGGCGTGAGATGCTTCGCCGACATGGCCGAGCATTCGATGTGCCATCCGGGAAAGCCGCGCCCCCAAGGGCTATCCCATTCCATTTGCCGCTTCGAGCCGGGCGCGCTGAACTTCCACAGCGCGAAGTCGGTCGCGCTCTGCTTGTCGCCGATCGCCACGCGCTTGCCGGCTTGCAACGCGTCGCGCTCGAGCCGTGCAAGGGTGCCGTATTCGGGCTGCTTGCTCGTGTCGAAGTAGATGCCGTCGCCGATGCGATACGTGAAGCCCCGGCGCTCGAGCTCGGCGACGAACGCGATCTGCTCGGCGATGTGATCGGTGGCGCGGCACCACACGGTCGGCTCGAGCATGTTGAGCGCACGCCAGTCGGCCATGAAGGCGGCCGTGTAGCGCTCGGCGATCGCCCACGCCGATTCTCCGGTGCGCCGGCTGCCTTTTTCCATCTTGTCTTCGCCGTCGTCGGCATCGGAAACGAGATGACCGACGTCGGTGATGTTCACCACGTGCCGCACTTCGTAGCCATTCAATGCCAGCACGCGCCGCAGCACGTCCTCGAACAGGTACGTCCGCAGGTTGCCGAGGTGCGCATGGTCGTACACGGTTGGGCCGCAGCAGTAAAGGCCGACGTGGTCCTCGCTGATGGGCGCGAACGGGCGCACGGAGCGCGTCCAGGAGTCGTAAAGGGCGAGTGGCATCGGATGTTTTTCCTTTTATCGATCAGACAACGGGCGCGGCAAAAACAAAAAGGCCACCGGTTTCTCAACGGGTGGCCAGCAGGGTCTCGGACGGTGATATGACGACGCGACGATCGGCGCGTCAGCCGCACGCTCCCCCTGGCATGCTGCGACAGCAGCACGCCTGCGCGACGGGCGCGATGGCCGTCACGGACGTCACAACGGAAAGGGGCAGGAATTGATAGGACATGGGCAGATGCTAACGCGGGCTTTGCCGCCGGGTCAATTGGCCGGTGCGTCAGGTGAAGCGGGGGCGCCTTCAGGCGATTGACGAG
>DASZGN010000429.1:0-4529 GCA_035938775.1 Trinickia sp. | reverse complement strand
CACGCCCAGCTTGCCGCGTGCGCCACGCGCGGCGAGCACGGCGCCGATGGCCTGCGTCGTCCGCCCGGTCATCCCCAATTGCATTTCAGCCGTCGTCATCGCACACCCCTTCAAGCTGTTTACCGATATGGGTGTCGATGATGATGGCTATCGGAAAATAACGACAATTGAAAATGTTGATCGAACAGATACGGGTGGGGCGGCATGGCCGCGGATCGTGCCTTACCGGCCCGCTCAGCTCGCCACGTCAGCCGGCTTGAATTGAGGTGCGTACTGCACTTCCGACCATTGAAACGGCACCACGCCGGGCCGTCGGCGCACTTCTTCGACGTGAAAGCGCACAAGCCGCTCCGCGCCGGGAAATGCATCAAGTTCCGGCCCTTCCCAAATGGTTTCGGCGCGTGCGGTGATGTGGAGCAGATCGGCGCTCGCGAAATCGATGAGCAGCAGGCCCGAGCGCGGGTCCTGCGCCGTATTGCCGAGCGTATTGAAGTAGCGATTGCCGCGATAGTCGGGCAGGGTGAAAGTCCGGTCGTCATCGACGCGCACGAACCCCGGCATGCCGCCTCGATGCGAAACGTCCACACCTTGCGCCGCCTCCTCGCCTTCGCCACTGCTGCGCGTGGCGATGAATAGCGTATCGCTGCGTTCGAGCAATGCGCGATCGGCCTCGTTAAGCGTCGTCGAGATGCGCGGCGGCGGCAGGTCCTGGGCGTTGCCGCGGGCAAGCGCAGTGGGTGTGCGGCTTTGAATGTACTTGGGGCAATTGCCGAAGCTTTGGCGCACTTGCACCGTCATTGAGTTGTCATCGAGCGCCGTCACGACACCGTTCAGACGATTACGGCGACGCGCCGCAGGCTGGATGCCCAGTGCGCCGAGCCACGCCCCGGGTTTCCATGCCCTGTCGAGAGGGTCGCCGGGCAGGGCATGGCCGGCGATACGCAGCGTATGTGCATCGGGAGACGACATGAAGCCCGGCTCGCCCGTTCTGAGCGTCGCCCATGGCTGCCCGGCCTCATCGAGGCCACCCAGCACGACGAACGGCTGCTCGGCAAAGAACTGCCGGTGCTGATCCGGCATGAATCGACGAATGCCGCGGCGCCCGCTCGAATTGGCGAACTCGCGCACACCCGCGCGTGTTTGCACGGCGAGCTCACCCGTGTGAAAGGGGGGCGCGTCGAGGTCCCAGTTAAACAACGGCAATACGGTCGGTGTGCTCGTCTCGGTCATCTCACTGCTCCCTGCGCCACAGTGAACACAAGCCTATAGGATCGCCATCGATCGCATAAGGCGGATAATCGTTAAATCACAATCCTCTGCCGATGGACAATCGACATGCCGGAATTGCGCGACGTCAATCTGAACCGTCTGGTCGTATTCGCGGCGGTCGTGGAGGCCGGCTCGCTCACGGCGGCCGCGGAGCGCCTCGGTCTGGCGAAGACGATGGTCAGCACGCACATGCAGCGGCTCGAAGCGGAACTGGGCACCGCGCTCATCGTGCGCACGACACGCAGGCTGAGCCTCACTGATGCCGGCCGTACGCTCTATGAAACGAGCCGCGAGTTTCTTCGCGCCGCGGCCGAGTCTTTCGCGGCCGTCGCCGGCACCTCCGGGCCGCTGCGCGGAAGCCTGCGTGTTGCCGCGCCGATCGATTACGGCGCGCTCGTCGTCACGCCGGCGCTCGTGGCATTGCGCCGCGCGCATCCCGCGCTCGAAATCGAGCTGATCGGCGGCGACCGGTACATCGATCTCGTTGCCGAGCGCATCGATGTGGCAATCCGGCTGGGCAATCTCAGCGACTCGAGCTATCGCGCGGTGAGGCTCGGCGAGTACATGCGATGGCTCGTCGCGAGTCCCGAGTTCGTCGCCATGTGGGGCATGCCCACGTCGCCCGAGGCGCTTGCCGTGCTGCCGTATGTCGGGCTGTCGACGCTGCCGCATCCTCGCACGCTGGCGCTCCAACGCGCCGACGGACAACGGCGTCGCGTCCGCTGCGACAACGTTTTCTCCACCAATACGGCTACCGCCTGCCGCGCGGCGACGCTTGCCGGCGGCGGCTTCGGCCTGTTGACGGAATTTTCGGTGCGTGAGGACGTGGCCGCGGGTGGGCTCGTGCGCCTGCTGCCGGAATGGTCGACCGAGCCCGGAGGCATTCAGGCGGTGTTTCCCTCCGCGAGCCATACGTCGGCGAAAGTTGCGGCGGTCATTGGCGCGTTGAAGGCCCAGCTATCTCGCGTATAGGCGCGTATAGGCGCCACGTCGACAAGCGCCCATCGAGTGGGGCAAGTCGGTCTGAGCTGTGCGTGGTCTTTTGCATCGGCAGATGGTCCGATCTTCCGAGCGATCGGCCGGCGGCACCGGTGGTCCGCTAGCCTAGGGGCCCCGAACGCTCGCGGCCTCGCCTCGTGACGAGCGCCGCCAAAGGCTCGCCTTCATGATAGGAAAATGCTTGCGCCGCGCGCGCACGGCAGTGCGCCAGCGCCGGCGCCGGGCTTTGCGCGATGGTGCCGCCCTGCCGGGCCGTTACGATCGCGCGCTGCTCCTCGGCTGCGGCGCACTGCTCACCCTCGTAATTTTCACCGCCGCAGCGCTCGGCCTCGCGCATTGGTTCGAGCGCTGCGTCAACAATTGGCGCGCTCACTTTCTCGTGCAACACAATTTCGTGCACGTGTCGGTCGAGCGCAATCAGGCGCGGCTCAAGCAGATGGTCGAGGCGTACGAAGCGCTGGGCAATTTGCATGATCGGGATAGGGTGCCCGTCGAGCGCTATCGGAAACTGCTTGCGCAGCACGGGGGCGTCGTCGAAACCGGGCGCGATGTCACGCCTTCGCCGCTGACTGTGCTGTCGTCGCTCACGCATGTCGAAGACACCGAGCGTCTCGCCACGCTCTTGCGACTCGTGCGAGCGATCTGGCCGGCATCGCTTGCGCGCCCATACGACGGCAGTGAGGCATCGGGCTTCCTCTATACGGAAGATCGGCGGTTCTTCGCGACATGGCCGCCAGTCCCGGCCAGCAAGCGGCATTCGTTGCAACCTGCCGATGTCGAACCGCTGATTGCGCGCTACGTGGCAAACGTCGATGCCGAATTGAACAAACAACCCGAGGCGCGGCTGCGCAAGCGGCGCGTGTTCTGGGTCGCGTTTTACGACTCCGATCTGTACGGCGCGCGCGTCAAGCACTATGCGGCGCCCATCTATCGCGGCGAGAAGCGCATTGCGGTGCTGGTCGTCACCGTGCCTTCCACGGAATTTCCCCGGCTCTTCCAAACCGATGTGCGCGACCCCGACTTCTTCGTCGTGTCGCGCGATCGCCGGCAACTGCTCGGGCTTGACGAGACCAACCCGCGCATCGAGCAATGGCGGCGCGTGCTCGCGTCGTCGCCGGAACTTCTGGATGAGGCCGGCGAAATTCCGCGCCTCGTTCGGCGCGGCGGCAACTTCTTTGTCGTGCAACGCATCGACGGTCCGAACTGGACCGCCGTCTATGCGTTCGACTGGCGGATGATTGCGGCGAATCTGCGCGAGCCGCTTCAATGGACGGCGCTGCTCGTGGGCATTCTGCTAGCGCTGCTATGGGCGTTCGTCGCATTCATCGGGGCGGACATCAACCGCCGCAAGGAGGCCATACGACGGCTGCGCGACGCGCGCCATGCGGCCGACGAAGCGAGTCAGGCGAAGTCGATGTTCGTCGCAACGATGAGCCACGAGATCCGCACGCCGCTTCACGGTGCGCTCGGCAATCTCGAGTTGCTGGCGACGGAGGCGCTGACGCCGCCGCAGGCCGCGCGTGTCGGCGCGATCAGGCGCGCGTTCGATGCTTTGCTTTCGCTCATGGACGATGTGCTCGATTTGCAGAAGTCGGACGCGCGTGAATTGCGCTTGCATGTCGAGCCGTTCAGGCTCGACGACGTCATCGAGCGTTGCGCACAGACCTTCGCGGCCGCCATCACGCGCAAAGGGCTGCGCTTCATCTGCCTGATCGATCCTCGTCTTGCGGGCACGTGGCGTGGCGACGAACATCGCATCTCGCAGATCCTGACGAACCTTGTGAGCAACGCGTGCAAGTTTACCGAGCGCGGCGCGATCGTCGTTCGGGCGAGCATCGCCGATTCGCGTGGGCCGTGCGGATGGGGCGATGAGGAGTCCGAACGATCTGTCGAGTCGAGCGCACCGGTAACATCGGTAGCATCCGTAGCATCGATCAAATCGATCAAATCGATCAAATCGGTCGAATCGATCGAACTGTCGGTCGAGGACTCGGGCATCGGCATCGCGCCGGGCCGGCAGGCTCGCATTTTCGAGCCGTTCGTGCAGGCGGACATCACGATTGCGCAGCGCTTCGGCGGCACCGGCCTTGGGCTCTCGCTATGTCGTCGGCTCGCCGAGCTGATGGGCGGACGCATTGCGGTGAAGAGCACCGAAGGCACGGGCGCCGTGTTCACCGTGACGCTGCCGTTGCAACGCGAGCAGTCGCTCGGCGATGCATCACTGCCGCACGACGATATCGCGTTCGACACGGTCGTCGTCG
>DASZGN010000428.1:0-2257 GCA_035938775.1 Trinickia sp. | reverse complement strand
CCGCGCGCAGGGCGCGCCCGATCGCATCGGCGACATCGGGCAACTGCTGCTCCAGGCGGCGCAGCCGCTTCGTGCGCTGGCGGGCGACATAAAGGAACGGCACGGTGCCCGTCGCAAGGGCCACGAGCGCGGAAATTGCCATTGACACAGGCAAAAAGGTGGCTGTTGCGAGCACGACGAGCGGCAACGTCACGCTCATGAGTAGCAGTCGCGCGACGGACAAGTCGAGCCCCGATTGCTGAATCAGCAAGTCGAATTTCTTGACTCGCGGCATTTGCATCAAGAGCTTTTCCAGCGAACCCGACTCTCTCAGCATGCGGTCCTTGAGGATCGACAGGCGTTCCTTTTGCACTTGGCCGCCCGCGGACAGCGCGCGGATGCGCGCTTCGATGCGCCGCGCAGCGCCGCCATGATGACTGTTCCACCAAATGTAGATGGCTTCGACCGCAAGCACCACGGCCACGAACACCAGGACGATAAACGCGTAGAAGAGCGGGTTCATGCAGGTCTCCTGAGACCTCGGGGCGGAAGCGCAAAAGTGCCGGGCGTGTCGCTCACTTGGTTTCGAAGTGCCGCGCGGGGTCGTAGATCCGATCCGGAAGGTCGATGCCGAACGCGTGCAGCCGCTCGGCAAATTTCGGCCGCACGCCCGTCGCGCAGAAATAGCCGCGCACGGTGCCGTCCTTTTCAACGCCGGTCCGCTTGAACGTGAATACCTCCTGCATGTTGACGATATCGCCTTCCATGCCGGTCAACTCCTGAATGCTGACGATCTTGCGCCGGCCGTCGGTCAAACGTGTCGCTTGAATGACGACAGAGATTGCCGATGCGATCTGCTGACGCATGGTTTTCGGCGGAAGCCCCATGCCGGCCATGCTGATCATGTTCTCGAGACGCGTGAGCGCATCGCGCGGCGTATTCGCGTGGATCGTGGCGAGCGAGCCCTCGTGGCCCGTATTCATGGCGGCGAGCATGTCGAGCGCTTCGGCGCCCCGTACTTCGCCGAGGATGATGCGATCGGGGCGCATGCGCAGCGCATTGCGCACGAGCGTGCGCTGTGTGATTTCACCGCGCCCTTCTATGTTGGGCGGCCGCGTCTCGAGTCTCAATACATGCGGCTGGCGCAGTTGGAGCTCGGCGGCGTCTTCAATGGTCACGATGCGCTCGTCGCTCGGAATGAACCCGGACAGGATGTTCAAGAGCGTCGTCTTGCCGCTGCCGGTGCCGCCCGAGATAAGAATATTGACCTTCGCGCGCGCAAGCGCATCGAGCAGCTCCGCCATCGGCGGCGTGAGCGTTTGCAATTCGATCAGGTCGGATACCTGAAGGGGATTGACCGCGAAGCGCCGAATCGAAACAAGCGGCCCGTCCACCGCGGAAGGCGGAATAATCGCGTTGACCCGCGAGCCGTCCGGCAGGCGCGCATCGACCATCGGGCTCGATTCGTCGATACGTCTGCCCACACGCGACACGATCTTTTCAATCACTTTCATCAAATGCGCGTCGTCGTAGAACGTGACGTCGGTGAGTTCGAGCCGTCCTTTGCGTTCGACGTACGTCTGCTTGAACGTGTTGACGAGAATGTCGGATACGCTCGGGTCCCGCAGCAGCACCTCGAGCGGACCGAAGCCGAACATTTCGTCGTAGACGTCGATGGCGAGTTGCTTGCGCTCGAGGTCATTCGCGGGCGTCTTCTGTTCCTCTAGAATGCGCCCGATTAGCGTGCCGATCTCCTGGCGGACCTGTTCGGCCGGCAGCCGTGCAAGGCGTTCGAGCTCGACGTGCTCGAGCACCGATAGATGAATTTCGCGTTTGAGCGCCTGATATGCGCTGTGCGCCATTCCTTTTGCCGCGCCGATTCCGCTCTCGCGTTCGCCGAAGGTCGGCACGAATTGATTGCTTATCTGTTCACGCAAGGACATGGTGGTCTCCTCGTCGTCTCTTACATCGTCTTTAACTTCGGCGCGGGGGCGCGGCTGAAGAGCCGTGGCAAGCGTGGCTCGCTGCGCGCCCGTCCACGTTGAGGAGCAGGCACGCCGTTGACAATTTTTTCGGCCAACTGGCGCAATGCGCGGGAAACGCTGCCGTTGCGGCTGAGCTCGCTGAGCGGCACGCCTTGGTTGAGCGAGTCGGCCACGATGTCGGCGTCGTCTGGCAGGACCTGGTAGGGCTGCATGCCGAGAACATTCTCCAGTGCGCTGCGCACGGACTCGGCGCGGCGGTGATAGCGGTTAAGCAAGAGTCTTATGCACTCAAC
>DASZGN010000427.1:0-4063 GCA_035938775.1 Trinickia sp. | reverse complement strand
CCTTGCCTCCCGCGTGCAAAAATTCGGCGCGAGCCTCCATGCCGATTTCCTCGATCGTCTCGAGACAATCGGCCGTAAAACCGGGACAGAAGACATCGACGCGCCGCACGCCGGCCGCGCCAAGCTCGTGCAGCGTCGGCGCCGTATAAGGCTGGAGCCATTCCGCACGGCCAAAACGCGACTGGAAGGTCACGAGGCACTCGCTCGGCGTGAGACCCAGCTCGGTCATGAGCAGCGTGGCCGTTTGCCGGCATTGATCGTGGTACGGGTCGCCGAGATCGAGCGTGCGCTTGGGTACGCCGTGAAAGCTCAGCACCAGCCTGTCGCCGGCCGGGAAATCGGGGCGCCCGTGGGCCGCCCAATAACGTCGCACCTGCTCGCCAAGCGCGCGGATGTAAGCCGGGTGATCGGCATAGTGCCGCACCGTGCGAACTTCGGGCTGATTGCGCATGCGCCTGAAGGCGGCGAATGCTTCGTCGAACGCCGTGGCGGTCGTCGAAGCGGAGTACTGCGGATACATCGGCATGAGCAGCACGCGCTCCGCGCCCGCGAGCTTCAGCTGATTGAGCATCGCCGCAATGCCGGGCGTGCCGTAGCGCATCGCGTATTCGACGATGACGGGATATTCGTTCGAGTGCAGCAGATGCCGCAGCGCCTCGGTTTGCTTTTCCGTATGCACGCGCAGCGGCGAGCCCTCGGGCATCCACACCGCCGCATACTTTTTCGCCGACGAGCGGCCGCGCAGCGGGAGTATCGCCGCGCGCAACAGCGGCTGCCAGATCACAGCGGGTATCTCGACCACGCGCGGGTCCGACAGGAACTGCGCGAGATAGCGGCGGACCGCGCGCGGCGTCGGCGCGTCGGGCGTGCCGAGATTGATCAGCAGCACGGCGACGCGGTGAGACGTGGCAGGCTGCGACGGCAGCTCGAGGTCGAAACGCATGGGCAATGGAAAGCGCTCCCGGGTGGCCCTGAACGGCCGCCTCGGCGCTTGGATTTCACGTGAGGGCCATTATAGCGACGCGCCTCACATGGTGAACCGCCAGCCGTTCGGCCGATTGGCGGGGCGTGGGTTCATCGGCATCATCGGTGTGCGAATGCGGCAACCGAGCGCCGTCGCGCGAGTGCCGCTACTGCTGGCTGAGCGCGGTCGAGAGCAGGCGCGCGGTGATGTCGACGATCGGGATGACGCGGCTGTATGCCATGCGCGTCGGCCCGATCACACCGAGCGTGCCGACGATCTTGCCGTTGACTTCGTACGGCGCCGTCACCACGCTCATTTGCTCGATCGGCACGAGATTCGACTCTCCGCCGATGAAAATCTGCACGCCTTGGGCGTGACTCGACACATCCAGCAACTGCAGGAGGCTCGTCTTTTGGTCGAATACGTCGAACAGCTTGCGCAGCCGTGCCATGTCGGAGGACAGGTCCGCCACCTCGAGCAGGTTGCGCTCGCCCGAAATAAGGACGGTCTCGCCCGTATCGGTTTCGTCCGTGCTTGCCGTGACGGCCGCGTGCATCAGCGCCGTCATGTCGCCGCGCAATTGGTCGATTTCCTCGCGCAGCCGCCGCCGCACTTCGTCGAAGGAAATTCCCGCGAAGTGCGCGTTGATGTAGTTGGACGCTTCGGTCAGCTGCGACGGCGAATAGTCGCGCTGCGTCGCCATGATGCGGTTTTGCACGTCGCCTTCAGGCGTCACGATAATCAGCAGAATGCGCTTGTCGGACAAGCGCATGAACTCGATCTGCTTGAACACGTGGCTGCGGCGCGGCGTGAGCACGACGCCCGCGAACTGGGAGAGATTCGACAGCACGCTTGCCGCCGCCGCCACCACCTTCTGCGGCTCGCCCGGCTGCAACGTCGTTCTGACCACGCGTGTGACCGCCTCTTCGTCCGCGACCGACTCGACGGTGAGCATCGTGTCGACGAACAGCCGATACCCGCGCGGCGTGGGAATCCGCCCGGCCGACGTGTGCGGGCTGACCACGAGCCCGAGCTCCTCGAGATCGGACATCACGTTGCGGATCGTCGCCGGGCTGAGCTCCAGGCCGGAATATCGCGAAAGCGTGCGCGAGCCGACCGGCTGACCTTCGGCGATATATCGCTCGATCAGCGTTTTAAGGAGTGTTTGTGCGCGTGGTTCTAGCATGACGCCAAATTTTAGCCGAACACCGCCTGCCCCGCTCGCGGTTCCCGCCCCCTGGCAAAGCGAGCGGCCGCCATGCGAGCCGACCGCGAGGCCGGCCTGTGAGCCTGGATGCGCTTATTGTCGGCGCGGCGCGCGCCGACGGCTTTGTCATCGGTATGTCATCATTGTAGCGACAAATTAATCGCGCTAGCCTGCCAGGCGCCAGCCGCCCCCAGACAACGATACTTTTCGCATCCCACCTATGGTGTAATGCCGGCATGGAAATTGGCAGCCAATTCAAGACAGTTGCGCTCGTGGGGCGCAGCAACACGCCCGGCATCGGCGAGCCGCTGATGGCGCTCGCCGATTGCATCGCAAAGCGCGGTTTAGAGGTCGTGTTCGAAGCGGGAACCGCCCGCGATATCGGCGTAACGAACTACCCCGCGCTCACGCCGCCCGAGATCGGTGCGCGCGCGGATGTCGCCGTCGTGCTAGGCGGCGACGGCACGATGCTCGGTATCGGCCGGCAGCTCGCGCCCTACCGTACTCCGCTCATCGGCGTGAACCTGGGGCGCCTCGGGTTCATTACCGACATACCTGCCTCCGAGATGAGCACGCGGGTGCCGCAAATGCTCGCCGGGAGCTTCGAGCGCGAGGAGCGTACGCTGCTCGAGTCGCGCATCATGCGGCACGGCGAGCCGATTTATCACGCGCTCGCCTTCAACGACGTGGTCGTCAACCGCAGCGGCTTTTCGGGGATGACCGAGCTCAGGGTGTCCGTCGACGGCCGCTTCATGTACAACCAGCGCTCGGACGGGCTCATCGTCGCCACGCCGACCGGTTCCACGGCGTACGCGCTGTCCTCGCAGGGGCCGATCCTGCATCCTCAACTGCAGGGGATCGTCCTCGTGCCAATCGCGCCGCATGCGCTCTCCAACCGCCCGATCGTGCTGCCCGACAACTGCAACGTGAGCATGCAGATCATCGGTGGACGCGACGTCAACGTGAATTTCGACATGCAATCGTTTACCGCAGTCGAGCTCAACGACACCATCGAGGTGCGTCGTTCGCGGCACACGGTGCCGTTTCTGCACCCGGTCGGCTACAGCTACTTCGCGACGCTACGCCAGAAGCTGCACTGGAACGAGCACCCGTCCGGTGACGACAATGGCGACGGCGACGCGCTGTCCTAGCCCCATTGAGCCTGTCGGTCCAACGAAAACGCCGTCAACACGACTCTCATGCTCCGCCATCTCTCGATACGCGACTTCGTCATTGTCGCCGCGCTCGATCTCGAATTCGACCGCGGCTTTACCGTTTTCTCGGGTGAAACCGGCGCAGGCAAATCGATCCTGATCGACGCCCTCGCGTTGACGCTCGGCGCGCGTGCCGACGCCACTGTCGTGCGCACCGGCACGAGCCGCGCTGATATCACCGCCGAGTTCACCGCGAGCGACGAAGTCGCACGCTGGCTCGACGAGCAGGCGCTCGCCGGCAGCGAGGCGGATGGGGCAAGCGCGGTGCTGCTGCGGCGGGTCATTGATTCGAACGGCCGCTCGCGCGCTTTCATCAACGGCACACCCGCGACGCTTGCCCAACTGCGCGAAGTCGGCGAAATGCTCGTCGACATTCACGGCCAGCACGCGCACCAGTTGCTCATGCGGCCCGACGCGCAGCGCGCCCTCTTCGACACCCACGCGGGCCTCACCACCGCGGCGGCAAGCGTCGCGCGCGCCCATCGCGCCTGGCGCGACGCGGCGCATGCGCTCGAGCTTGCCAGAACGCGCGATCGCGAGCTGCAGCTCGAGCGCGAGCGGCTCGCGTGGCAGCTCGCCGAGCTGGACAAGCTTGCGCCGCAAGCCGGCGAATGGGAAGAAATCAGCGCCGAGCACCGGCGGCTCGCGCATTCGGCCAGCTTGATCGAAGGCGTGCGC
>DASZGN010000426.1:0-2145 GCA_035938775.1 Trinickia sp. | reverse complement strand
CTGCCCCGCCGAGAGGGCATCGAGGTTCTTCGACTTCGGCGTGAAGACGCCAATATGCTCGACCGGGTACTGCGCGCCCGTCGCCATCAGCTTGATCTTGTCCTTCGGGCGCAGCGTGCCGTTGACGATGCGCACGAGCATCACGACGCCGACATAGTTGTCGAACCAGGAATCGATGATGAGCGCCTGCAGCGGCGCGTCGGGGTTGCCTTTCGGCGGCGGCACTTTCGCGATCAGCGCCTCGAGCACATCCTCGACGCCGAGCCCCGTCTTGGCGCTGCAACGCGTGGCATCGCCCGCGTCTATGCCGATCACGTCCTCGATCTCTTCGATCGCGGTCTCGGGGTTGGCCGCGGGCAGGTCGATCTTGTTGAGCACGGGCACGACCTCGACGCCGAGCTCGATCGCCGTATAGCAATTGGCGACGGTCTGCGCCTCGACGCCCTGGCTCGCATCCACGACGAGCAGCGCGCCCTCGCAAGCCGACAGCGAGCGGCTCACCTCGTACGAGAAGTCGACGTGCCCCGGCGTATCGATCAGGTTGAGGTTGTAGAGCTGGCCGTCGCGCGCGCGGTACGAGAGCGCGGCGGTTTGCGCCTTGATGGTGATGCCGCGTTCGCGCTCGAGGTCCATCGAGTCGAGCACCTGCGATTCCATTTCCCGGTCGGACAAGCCGCCGCAAATCTGGATGATGCGATCGGCGAGCGTCGACTTGCCGTGGTCGATGTGCGCAATGATCGAAAAGTTGCGAATATGATTCATTCAGTGCCGATCAAGCAAAAAAGGCGCGCTCGGACGACTGCGGAGCACGCCTCGTAAGTATGTGAAAAACCGGGCTATTTTAGCCGAAATGGCCCCCGGACGGCGGATTTCGGCAGATCAACCACCCTCTTTCGCACCGTGCCCGCCTTTCGCGCGGCTCCGCATGGGCCGCGCTCTCGGTCATTCACGCGATGAAGGCCCGAGAAGCGCCGCTCTCACGCGCGCCGCATCGAGCCGATAGTGGCAAAGCTCCACACCGTCGCAGACGAGGACAGGCACGAGCTCGTTGTAGCGCGCCTCGAGCTGCGGGTCTTCATCGATATCGACGACGTCGATTTGCGCGCCGAACTCCGCGGCGAGCGGCTCGAGCTCGGCGCGCATGTCGTCACACAGGTGACACCATGCGCGTCCGTAGAGCGTCAAGAGCCGCGCGGGCGCGCCCGTCATTTGTTTTGCGCGAGCGGCGCGCGCGGCCGCATGGGCACGAATTGCGTGTTATCGCCGCGGCGCACGAGCACCGCGACCATCTTCTGAGAATCGAGATGTGAAATCACGTCGTCGAACTGCTTCGCGTTCGCAATATCGGTATCGCCCACGCGCAGAATGATGTCGCCCTTTTCCATGCCTACGCGCGCGGCGGGCCCATCCACCGCTTCGACCTGCACGCCGTTGCGCAGCTTGAGCGCTTTCAGCTGATCGGCCGGGATATCGCTCACCATGACGCCAAGCGGGTTGCTCGTCCGCGATTTCGGCGTCGGCGTCTGACGCTCGTCGACCCTTGCAGTCTTCTCCGGCAGCAGCTCGGCCACCGTGATCGGCAGATCGTGCGCCTGGCCTTTGCGCCAGATCGTCACCGTGGCTTTGGAGCCCGGCTTCATCTCGCCCACCATGCGCGGCAGATCGGTGTCCACCTCGACCGGCAAGCCGTTGAACTTGAGGATGATGTCGCCCGGCTGCACGCCTGCCCTGTCGGCCGGCCCGCCCGACTCGACGCTCGACACGAGCGCACCCTCGGCCTTCGGCAGGCCGAGCGAGTCGGAGACATCCTTCGTCACTTCGCCGATAGACACGGCGATGCGCCCGCGCACGACCTTGCCCGTCGTTTTCAGTTGATCGGCGACGCGCATCGCTTCGTCGATCGGGATGGCGAACGAGATGCCCATGAAGCCGCCCGTGCGGCTGTAGATCTGCGAGTTGATGCCGATCACCTCGCCTTGCATGTTGATGAGCGGCCCGCCCGAATTACCCGGATTCACGGCAACGTCGGTTTGAATGAAGGGCAGGTAGTCGCCCGTTTCGCGGCCCTTCGCACTGACGATACCTGCCGTCACGGTGTTGTCGAGCCCGAACGGCGAACCGATCGCCAGCACCCACTCCCCGACC
>DASZGN010000425.1:0-3310 GCA_035938775.1 Trinickia sp. | reverse complement strand
CTGCCGGACGGCAACATCGAATACCTGGGGCGCAACGACGACCAGGTGAAGATTCGCGGGTTCCGGGTGGAGCTGGGCGAGATCGAGGCAAGGCTGGGGGAGTACGGGCTGCGCGACGTGGCGGTGATCGCGCGCCAGGATGCGCCGGGGGAAAAGCGGTTGGTGGCGTATTACACGGGCGAGGCCCAACCGGTCGAGGCGCTGCGGGCGCACTTGCGTGCAAGACTGCCCGAGTACATGGTGCCGGCCGCGTACGTGGCGCTCGCGAGCATGCCGTTGACGCCCAACGGCAAGCTTGATCGACGCGCGTTGCCCGCGCCCGAGGGCGAGGCGTTTGCGCAGCGCGTCTACGAGGCCCCCCAAGGCGAGATCGAGCAGACGCTGGCCGCCATCTGGGCGGAGTTGCTGGGCGTGGAGCGCATCGGTCGCTACGACCACTTTTTCGAGCTCGGCGGCCATTCGCTGCTGGCGGTGCAATTGATGGAGCAATTGCGAAGCCGGGGCTTGGGCACCGAGATTCGCACAATGTTTGCCAAGCCGGTGCTGGCCGAGTTGGCTGCTACCCTTGGCAGCCATCGCGAGGCCGCGGTCCCGCCAAATCAGATCACTCCGGACAGCACGCTCCTCACGCCGTCGATGCTTCCGCTGGCCGATCTTACCCAGGCCGATATCGATCGCATCGTCGCACGTGTTCCAGGAGGGCTGGCAAACCTGCAAGACGTCTATGCGCTCTCGCCGCTGCAAGACGGCATCCTGTTTCATCATCTGCTGGCAAGCGATGGTGATCCCTATCTGCTCGTCGGCCGGTTTGCGTTCGCCAATCGCGATGTGCTCGATCGCTACCTTGCCGCCGTGCAAAGGGTTGTCGAGCGGCACGATATCTTACGCACCGCGTTCCTCTGGGAGGGATTGTCCAGCCCGGTACAAGTCGTGTTGCGTCATGCGCCGCTCAATGTCACGGAGGTCGAACTCGATGCCGGGCGCGGGAACATCATCGAGCAACTCGCCAGCCGTTTCGATCCCCGTCATCACCGCATCGATTTGACGCGCGCGCCGTTGCTCCGCTTCGTCGTCGCGCCCGAGCCCGGTACGGGACGATGGCTTGCCTTGCAATTGCTGCATCACCTGGTCGGCGACCACACCACGCTCGAGATCACGCATGCGGAAGTGCAAGCCATGCTTGAAGGACGCGACGATGTGCTGAAGCCGCCACAACCGTTTCGCAACGCTATCGCGCAGATGCGCCTGGGCTTGTCTCTCGAGGAACACGAGGCATTTTTCCGTACGCAACTGGCTGACATCGATGAACCCACCTTGCCGTTCGGGCTGGACAACGTTCATCAAGAGGGGCGACGCACTCGCGAGGCGTACCGCTCTTTGCCTCAGACACTGAACGCGAAGTTGCGTGCGCATGCGCGGCGGTTGGGCGTGAGCCTCGCAAGCCTCTGTCATCTAGCCTGGGCTCAGGTGATCGCTCGCACCAGCGGACGCACGTCAGTGGTTTTCGGCACCGTACTGTTCGGCCGTATGCATGGCGGCATGGGTGCGGATCGGGCGATGGGCGTGTTCATCAATACGCTGCCGTTGCGCTTGGACGTGGACGACACGCCGGTCATCGACAGCGTGCGCTTGACCCATGAACGGCTCGCGCGATTACTGCAGCACGAGCACGCTTCCCTGGCCCTGGCTCAACGTTGCAGTGGTGTGCCGGCGCCTGCGCCGTTGTTCAGCGCTTTGCTCAACTATCGCCATAATCTCCCTGTTCAAGATGATGGCCGTGAGAGCGTCATGCCAGCTTTTGATGGCATCGAATGGCTCGGAGGAGAAGAACGCACGAACTATCCGCTCGGCCTCTCGGTCGAGGATTCGGGACAGGCGCTAGGCCTCACCGCCCAGTCCGTCGACACGATCTCGCCCGAACGGATTTGCGGCTACATGCAGCAGGCGCTGACCAGCCTCGCACGAGCCCTTGACGAGACGCCTCAATTGCCGGTGCGGCAGCTCGACGTACTGCCACCGGATGAGCGAACCTTATTGCTAAAGGATTGGAACGAGACGGCGGCGCCCTTGGCGGATGATCTGTGTATCCATCAGATCTTCGAGCGGCAAGTGCAACGCACTCCCGAAGCCGAGGCGGTCGTCTTCGGCGAAACGTCGCTGACGTATGGTGCACTCAACGCGCGCGCGAACCAGATCGCACACCGCCTCATGAAGCAGGGTATCGGCCCCGACGATCGCGTGGCGATCTGCGTTGAGCGTAGCGTCGAGATGGTGGCCGGCGTGCTCGGGGTATTGAAAGCGGGTGCGGCTTACGTACCGATCGATTCGAATTATCCGGACGAGCGCATCAGGTACACGCTGGCGGATAGCGCGCCCGCCGTTGTGCTCGTGCATGCGGCAACGCACGAGCGGGTCGCGGGGCTCGCGCCCGACAGGCCGGTATGGGCGCTCGATGCCAGCGGCTGGGACGCGGAGCCTCAGGACAATCCTGTGGCCGGCATTCCTGTGGCCGGCACTCCGGTGGCCGGCCATGTCGAGCCGCATCATCTTGCGTATGTGATCTACACATCGGGGTCGACCGGACAGCCGAAAGGCGTGATGGTCGAACACCGTCACGTTTGCAATCTCGTGTTCTGGCATCGGCAAGCGTTTGCGCTATCGCAAGGGCAGCGTGTGTCGAGCGTGGCGGGTTTCGGCTTCGATGCGGCGAGCTGGGAGATCTGGGCCGCGCTTTGCTCGGGCAGCACGCTGTTGCTCGCGCCGGCGCATGCGGGTAGCGCGGACGTGCCCGCGTTGCTCGACTGGTGGCGCTCGCAAACGCTCGACGTGAGCTTCTTGCCGACGCCCATCGCCGAATTGGCGTTTGCGGAAGGAGCACCGCCGAAGGGGCTTCGAGTACTGCTCGTCGGGGGCGACCGGCTGCGGCGTCTGCCGCCGTGGGCGCAAAGCGTATCGATCGTGAACAACTACGGTCCCACCGAAAACACGGTGGTGGCGAGCTCGGGACAACTGCGCTCCGACGACACGGTGCTGCACATCGGCCGGCCGATCTCGAACACCCGCATCCACATTCTGGACGCACGGCACGAACCTGTGCCGCTCGGCGTTGTCGGCGAGATTTTCATTGCGGGCTCGCAGGTTGCGCGCGGCTATCTGAATCGACCGGAACTGACAGCGGAGCGTTTTATCCGGGACCCCTTCGCTGAAGATGCCGGCGCGATGATGTATCGGACCGGGGACTTGGCGCGCTATCTGCCGGACGGAAATATCGAATACATTGGCCGCAACGACGATCAGGTGAAAATCCGCG
>DASZGN010000424.1:0-8461 GCA_035938775.1 Trinickia sp. | reverse complement strand
AAGATTGGCGGCGCGCGCCAGGTCGAGTGCACGATCAACGGGCTGGGCGAGCGCGCGGGCAATACCTCGCTCGAAGAAATCGTGATGGCCGTGCGTACGCGCAAGGATTACTTCGGCCTCGATCTTGGCATCGACACGACCCAGATCGTGCCGGCCTCGAAGCTGGTGTCACAGATCACGGGATTCGTCGTGCAGCCGAACAAGGCGGTGGTGGGTGCGAACGCGTTTGCACACGCGTCGGGCATTCACCAGGATGGCGTGCTGAAGGCGCGCGACACCTACGAGATCATGCGCGCGGAAGACGTGGGCTGGAGCGCGAACAAGATCGTGCTCGGTAAGTTGTCGGGGCGCAACGCGTTCAAGCAGAGGTTGCAGGAGCTTGGCATCGTGCTGGAGGGCGAGAGCGAGCTGAATCAGGCTTTTGCACGGTTCAAGGAGCTTGCTGACCGCAAGGCGGAGATCTTCGACGAAGACATCATCGCTATCGTCGCGGAAGAATCGATCGAGGCGCAGGAGCGCGAGCGTTACAAGTTCGTGTCGCTTTCGCAGCATTCGGAAACGGGGGAGCGGCCGCATGCGCGGGTTGTTTTCTCGGTCGATGGGAAAGAGACGGTGGGCGAGGCGCGCGGCAATGGGCCGGTTGATGCGACGCTTAATGCGATCGAAGGGGAGGTGGGTAGCGGGTCGGAGCTTTTGCTGTATTCGGTGAACGCGATTACGACCGGCACGCAGGCGCAGGGTGAAGTGACGGTGCGGCTGTCGAAGAGCGGGCGCATCGTAAACGGCGTCGGCACCGATCCCGATATCGTTGCCGCTTCGGCGAAGGCTTATATCTCCGCGCTTAACAAGCTCTATTCGAATGCCGATAAGGTGAATCCGCAGCGGGCTTGAGGTTGGTGGGCGGATTGGGAAGGCGTTGCCTCCGCGCGGGATGAGCTGGCGCGTGATGTCCTTTGCCGCCCATCCCGCGGCCGGCGTTTTCGATGTGCGTAGCATTCGCCAAGATCGCGTTCGCCACCGACGACGCCGGCCCGATTTGAGACCCTGGCGGCTTGGACGTCGGGTTGCCGCGGACGATGCGCTAGCGGTCGTCGCTCGACAATTCGCCGTCCGCCCCGACTTCCAGCGCGCTGTCTGTGAAGCCGATCTTGCCGTCTTCGTTGATGAGCGTGGCGGCCTGCACGTTGATTCCGTCTGCCCCCGCAAGCAGACCGTCGCGATTGTCGAATTCTCTGGTCGCGACCAGCGTTGCAGTGCCCGACGAAGTGAGTTTGCCTTCGTGATTCGATACCGCACCGGCCTTAACATCGAGCGCTTCTTTCGCGATGATCCGGCCATCGTCGTTCTTCAGCGCGTCGGTCACGGCGAGGTCCACCTTGGCGCCGCTGATCTTGCCATCCATGTTGACGAGGGTCGCGGTGTCGAGCCGCGTCGCCCCGGACGCGTCGATGCGCCCATCGATATTGAGGAGCGATTCCCCGGCTCGCGCCGTCACGGATTCGCCCAGTATCTGCCCCCCCTCGTTGGTCAGCGTGCGCTCGGCAAACGCTCGCACCGCGCCGCTTGGGGCTTCGAACTTTCCGTCGACATTGCGCACGTCCCGCGCCCGCACCTCGATGTCGGCTGCTGCGACAAGCAACCCCTCGCGATTGTCGAACTCGCCCTTCGCGGCAAGCGTCACGGTGCCCGCGAGCGATTTCAGGAGTCCATTCTGGTTCGATATCTCGCCGGCATTCGCCGTAAGCGCTCTTTTCGCGACGATCTCGCCGCTATCGTTTCTGAGCGCGGTCGCCGCATCGATCGATACAGACTGGCCGGTAATGGTTCCGTTCGTGTTGACGACGTCGTTAGCGTCGAGCCGCGCCACGCCCTTGTTTGCCGTAATCGTGCCCGCGTTGCGAACCGACGCGGCATTGAGTACCGCGTTTTGCGCGGCGAGCAACGCGCCGCCTCGCGCAATCGTCACGTCGCCGGCGCTTGAGACGTCGATATCGCTTGTCAGCGAATTCACCATCCCATTGAGATTGACGCCCACGCCGCGCTCGGTGCTGACGAGCCGCACCGCATTCGCGTACATGCCGCCCAGCGCAGCGACGTCGATCGCGACGATCGGCGGCGGGCCGGTATCGCCGCCTTTGGCCGAAACGTCGCCCAGGACGTAGCCAACGTGGTTCGCCCCCGCGACAGCGGTGATACGCCGCGCCCAAATCTGCCCGTTGATGCGCATCGCTCGCGCGATCAGGTCGAGTTGGCTGCTTCCGCGCGCATCGAGTCCTTGGCCCTCGACGGTGAGCGCGCCTTGCATCACGTCAAGGCTCGTGAGCGCCCCGAGCCCGTTCAGAACCGGCACGCCGGTGGTGAGCGTCGCGCGGGGCGCGTTGATGAAGCCGCAACCGTTGCAGTAGATGCCGGCCGGGTTCGCGACGACGACGTTTGCGGCCCGGCCCGCGACCTCCGTCATGCCGAGCAAGCGCGACGGGTTGCCCGAGGTGACTTCGTTGAGGATCACACGTGCATGGCCGTTGCCGAGAAACGGGTTGCCGCCGACCCAGCCGGCCGTATGCGTATGCGTCGGCGTGCCGCTGTTGTTGAGCACCACGCCCGACCTGCCGACGTTGTACTGAGCGAAACGGTTATGGCTCACCCCAGCAGCGTTTGGCCCTACGATTTGAACGACTGGCACGTCGTTGGCCGCGACACTGACCCTCGGACGCGGCTCGAACGCGCCGATTGCCGAGTGATCCGGCGTAAGCGGCGGCAACGGGGCTTTGGCATCGGCGGGGCACGGCTGCATGCCGAACGCGCACCATGCCGCGAACGTAATCGGGCGTGTGGCGAATCGGGTGGCGGATCGGCTGTCGGATCGGCTGTCGGATTGCCGGCTACGACCCACGCGAGCCTTGCGCCCGCGGTGCGGGGCCGCCGCGACGCCCTTGGGCTGACCGGCCGAATGTTTGCCTACCGACACGACCATGTCGCGCACCGCGTCGGCTACTTGCCGAAAGCATCCTACGTTCATTGAATACTCTCCTTATCGGAAGTCGAAAGGTTGCGCTTGCAGCCGAATGAGTGCGTCGCGCCGGCGCCGCCCCCCTCAAATGCGCGCCGTCGCCTGAAAGAGCAGCGACGGGTAGCCCGTCTGCAACGCTTGCGGTTTCGCAATCGGCCAGCCGAGCGTCGCTTCATAATCGAGCGCCGCAAACGAAGCAGCGTTGAACCGCCCACGCACGCCAAGCGCCGCTCCCGCGAGCAGCGTGCCGGCCAGGTACCGCGCGCTCGGCCCTGAGACTTGTCCCGCATCGAGCGCGATAAACGGTATTTGGCCCCTGATCGAAATGCCGATCTCGTTGCGCCAAGCCCAGCCGCGCTCCGCGGCCAGCGTCGTTTGCCCGTCAAATCCGCGCACGGTGTAGGGTGTGCCGATCGTGAAGTAGTCGGAAGGAACAAGCCGCGTCATCGCCCGCTGAATGTCGAACTGCGTGCTGTAACGCAACGCCGCGGGGCCCACGGCGAACGGCAGGAACGCTTGCGCGTTGGCCGTGAGGACGCGGGTCTTCCCGTTCCAGGCACCGTGGCCGAGGATGGTGCCGGGGCGGCGCGTCGCGCCCGCCAACGTCTGGCGCCAGCCGACGCCGGCCGAGAAAGCGGCAGGCCCAACGTATTGCGTCTGCGACAGCGTTGCTTCGTAGCCGACGAGGTCGCGGTATTGATAGTCGATCGATTCACCGTTCAGATAGGCGTGGTTGTAGCGCCGATAGAGCTTGATTTGCGCCACGGTGCGTGCCGATGCGCTGCGGTACGGCACGAAGGCGAGCCCCGCGGACAACTCGGCGCTGTCGCCGGAATAGCGCAGCGGCTCCAGGAAGCCGGCCACCGATTGCAGATAGCGCGAGCGGCTCGCATTCACGAAGAACGAGGCGTAGCCGATCGGCACGTTCCAGTTGACGGCCGCCGAACGCGCGGCGTTGTCATGGCTTTGCCAATCGGCGTTGGTACTGCCCGACACCGTGAGCTGGTCGAAGAGGTTCAGCGGCGAATCGAAAGAAAAGGTGCCGGTGAGCGTGTAACGCCCGGTTGAATCGAGGCCATAGTTGTCGATGCCGACGGTGGCGTGCCAGCGCTTCATTGCGTAGCGGGGCGACGCGTCGCCGGACTGCCCGCGCTTGACGACGATCACCGATTCACCGGGGGCTTCGCCCGGCTCAATATCGAGAACCGTGTCGCCTTGCCCCGCCAGACGCCGCACCGATTCGAGCGCCTGGTCGACATCCCGCTGGTTATAGACGGCGCCCGGGTAAAACGGCAGCACGGTACGGGACCAGCCGATGGCGCTGCCGCGCACGCCGCTCACGCGGCCGGCGACGACGGTGAGCGCAAGCACGCCGCCGGCGACGTTTTGCTCGGGCACCAGCACGCGTGACGTGATATAGCCGCGCTCGATCAATGCGGTATTGGCGGCGGTCTGGATGGCCGCAATCGCGGTCTTGCCGATGCATTGCCCTTCAACCGCTTTGAGCTGCCTCGCCAGCCACGCAAATGGGTGAGTCCCATCGGCCTCGCCGGGTGCGCCTTGCAGCTTGACGGTACGCACGGGAAAGCAGGGCGTCTCGATCGGGAGCGACGACAGATCGATCTTCGACGGCGCGCCGTCGGAGGGGCTCAGCAGCGCGGGGCGATCCGCGGCGCTTTCTTGCATGCGCGCCTGCTGCTCTTGCTGGCGACGCTCGATGTCTGCGCTTGACGAAGGGGAGGGCGTGGCGCCCGGTGTTGCAAGCGCAATTGAGGGAAGGACGGCAACGACAAAGACACCAATGACGACAGCGCGCACGAGAGTCGGGGAGAAGGCCGGAAAGGCCCGACCCTAACGGGCGCCCCGTTTATCGACCTATCGTTGCGGGGAATTTCGGACAATGCCTCAACGCGATCGACACGCCTCGGCGAGGCGCGTCGCCATCTTCATTTCTGACCATGCCGAATCGTTTCATCGCGCCGAAAGCCGCGGGCAACGTTGCCGTGCGGCTTCAGGCGCATCAAAGCATCAACGCGTAACGTGGTCGCCGTGCGCTGGTTCGTGCAGCGGATCAGGCGTCTTCTGCGTGAGCCGCAGCACACCTTGTTCGTCGAAGTAAAAGTTGTAGAGCAGATACCAGACGTTGTCCTCTTGATAGCGGTAGGTCCACACGTCGCGCCGCATCAACGGGAAGTAAGACGTCTCGACGGGACGGCCGAAGTTGACGAGCACGTCCCGCTTGGTCCATTGGCCGATCTGCGCCCGGTAAAACTCAAGCGGCTGCAGCACCTGCCGCACGCTCACGACTTTGCCTGATGCATCGACATCGGCGGCCGTCGTGACTTCGCCCATCGGCTGCGTCGGCCACATCCACCGTTTGCCGCCGTCCGGCAGGTCGTACGTCTCGCGCGGAGGTCCGAGCCGATTGATGAGCGCCGACTGGTCCTCGCCCGGAACAACGCGCTGCCACGGCGGCGCGCAACCGGACGCAACGATTGCGACGGCGCACATGAGCACGGGTGAGAAACGCTTGAGCATGAAAATCTCCAATTACCAGCTAGAGCGGCGTTTTATCACGCGCTCCTTTGATTTGGACAAGTGCAGCAGGAAAAGATTTGCGTGAAGGCCAATGGGCGCCAAGTACCGGACAGAAGCGCAGAGGGCAAAAGTGCAAAAAGGCGGCCGCTTGCGGAAGAGCCTGGCCGCGGCCTATGATCCGCGCTTCCGACCCAACCCGAAGGAACCGGCGATGAAACGCAAGTGGCGCAACTGGATGGCGGCGGCAGTCCTCGCGACATGCGCGCCCGCGATGTCCGCGGCCGAGACGGGTAAGGCCGTCGAGCCGATCCGGCTTGCGCTGATCGAGGGAATGTCGGGCCCGTTCGCCGACGCGGGCGCGGCCGTCGAGCGCAACCTGCGCTTCGGCGTCGAGCGAGTCAATGCACGCGGCGGCGTGAAGCTCGCGGACGGCGCGCATCCGCTCGAGCTGGTCGTGCTCGACAGCCAGGGCAGTGTCGAGCAGGCCCTCGTGCAGCAGCGCGCCGCGGCCGACCGCCACATTCCGTTCGTACTCCAGGGCAACAGCTCGGCCGTCGCCGCGGCGCTCGTCGCCGCGATCGACAAGCACAACGCGCGCGAACCGGAGAACCGGGAACTCTTCCTCAACTATTCGGCCGACGACCCGGCGCTCACCGGCGCCAATTGCAGCTTCTGGCACTTTCGCTTCGATGCGCACGCGGGCATGCGAATGGATGCGCTCGCCGATGTAATCGCGCGCGATCAGTCGGTCAAGAAGGTTTATCTGCTGAATCAGGACTACAGCTTCGGGCACGACGTGAGCACGCTTGCGCGCGCGGCGCTGGCTGCGAAGCGCGGCGACGTGGCGATCGTCGGCGACGAGTTCCATCCGATCGGCCGCGTGAAGGATTTCACGCCGTATATCGAGAAGATGCGCGCGAGCGGCGCCGACGCCGTCGTGACCGGCAATTGGGGCAACGATCTCACGCTGCTCGTGAAGGCCGCGCGCGAGCAGGGGTTCAACGGCAAGTTCTACACGTTCTACGGCAACAGCCTCGATGCGCCGGCCGCGCTCGGCGACGCGGGCGTGAAGCGCGTGCTGGCGGTGGCCGACTGGCACCCGAACGCCGGGGTGCCGGCGTCGAGCGCGCGCGCCAACCCCGGCACATCGGACGCCGCATCCGACGCCTATTACGCCGCGTTTCGCGCCCGCTTCCCGGCCGCGCGCGACGACTACCCGGTGCTGCGCATGGAGGTGATGATCGAGATGCTGGCCGAGGCGATCACACGCGCGCATGCGACGGACGCGGCCGCAGTGGCCAAGGCGCTCGAAGGCATGACCTACGACAACGGCTTTCACCGAGCGCTCATGCGCGCAGCGGATCACCAGATGATCCAGCCCCTTTACGTCATCGAAATGGACAAGGCCGGCACGCCCGGGGTGCGCTTTGACAACGAAGGCTCGGGCTACGGCTTTCGGACGGTGCTCGCGCTGCCGCCCGAGAAGACGGAGCTGCCGACGAGCTGCCGCATGCGGCGCCCGTAAGCTGTCCGTAGCCGAGCGGGCAGCCTGTGCTACAATACGCGTCCTGTTGTAACCCACGGCACGGCCTTTCTTCCGTGACCGCCTGTTCGCTTTAAAGGAAAATTCATGTCTGGTGCTGCTATCAAGAAATCCGAAGTTGTCGCGCAATTCGCGCGTGCCGCGAACGACACCGGCTCGCCCGAAGTGCAAGTGGCGCTGTTGACCACGCGCATCAACGAACTGACTGCCCACTTCAAGTCGCACACGAAGGATCACCACAGCCGCCGCGGCTTGCTGCGCATGGTGAGCCGCCGTCGCAAGCTGCTCGACTACCTGAAGGGCAAGGATGCCGACCGCTATCGTTCGCTGATCGAGAAGCTGGGTCTGCGCAAGTAATTGGCGGTCATCGCTTTATGCAAAATGCCTGTGTCAGTTTGCTGATGCAGGCATTTTGTTTTTGAACGGTACGCGCCGTGCGTGTACCGATGAGCCGTTCGGGCGCATGAGGAAATGCGCCAGGCTCGCAACGCGGCCGGCTCGGGCGGGCAGAGCTTTGTGTCATTCCAGCGCAGTGCACGCGAGTCAAGCGCCGAGCGTGGCGCTGGAATGGCATAACACTCCTCTTCCCGCACGCGGGTTGGCCGTCGGCCCCGGTTCCGCCATGGGTGCGCGGCATCACAGCATCGTGGCGGCAACCCGGTATAGATGAAAAGAGAGAAGGAGTGACCATGTCAATGTTCAATAAAGTGGTAAAAGAATTCAAGTGGGGACAGCATAACGTTCGCCTCGAGACGGGCGAGATCGCCCGTCAATCCACGGGCGCGGTCATTGTCGACGTCGAAGACACCGTCGTGCTGGCAACTGTCGTCGGTGCGAAGACGGCCAAGCCCGGCCAGGATTTTTTCCCGCTGACTGTCGATTACATCGAAAAGACCTATTCCGCCGGCAAGATCCCCGGTGGCTTTTTCCGCCGCGAAGGCCGTCCGTCGGAAGGCGAGACGCTGATCTCGCGCCTGATCGACCGTCCGCTGCGCCCGCTCTTCCCGGAAGGCTTCTACAACGAGGTGCAGGTCGTCGTGCACGTGCTGTCGGTGAATCCCGAGATTCCGGCCGACATCCCCGCGCTGATCGGCGCCTCCGCGGCGCTCGCCGTCTCGGGCCTGCCGTTCAACGGCCCCGTCGGTGCCGCACGCGTGGCGTACATCAACAACGAATACGTGCTGAACCCGACCCGCGCGCAGATTAAGGATTCGCGCCTTGATCTCGTTGTCGCCGGCACCGAGCGCGCCGTGCTGATGGTGGAATCGGAAGCCGACCAGCTGCCTGAAGACGTGATGCTTGGCGCCGTCGTGTTCGGCCACGAGCAGATGCAAGCGGCGATCGACGCGATCCACGAGCTCGTGCGCGAT
>DASZGN010000423.1:0-3121 GCA_035938775.1 Trinickia sp. | reverse complement strand
CCGAACTCCCGTCAATTACGACGTTGCCACCGCGGCTCTCGGTCGTCGTGGCCATCAACATGCGCGCGTGGCCCGAACGCTTTTCCGTTGCGGCAAGCTTCACCGGCTTGCGTTGCGCTGCGGCGATGCACCAGTGCTCCGCGTCCCGGTCGCTGCACGCGGCCGCGCCGTCGCGCGCAATTGCGCCCGTCACCGCCCGCGCGTAGGCGTAGCGCGGTGCCGCGCTTGCCTGCGGATGCACCGCAACGACGCACGGCAGCGCCGCATCGACGCGACGACGCATACCCTTTGGCAAAAACTGCGTCACCGTTGCTCGGCCGTTTTCTATCGATACGTCCAGAGCCGAATCGATCAGCGGGCGGCACAGTTCGGCCGCTAGTCGGTAAGGCAACATGCCGCTGTCGTAAGCGCCTTCGGCGCGCGTGCCGGTGAGCACAAGCGAGGCGGATTGCACGTGCTTCGCCAACGCGGGCACCGGGTCGTCTCCGTCGCGACAATCGATTACGTCGATACGCGGTGCACCGAGTGCCAGATAGTCGGTAAGCGCGGGGCTCGATGCCTCGCCTGCGTGCAAGACATCGAGCACAGCGTGATGCGCATGCGCAAGCGTGCGCGCGATCTCGAGCGAGAGTGCGTCGTTGCGGCTGTAGCAGTCAGTCCCGGCGATGCGGTGGTGACCTACCGAAACGAGCACCGCGATCCGCTCCAGCTTTTCAAGTGTCGTCATGCCGTCACGCCCTCCCGGAATGCCGTGACCGCGGCGCGCGGTGTCGTTGCCGCCTCGCGTGCGCGCGATACCGCTTCGATCAACGCGGCGATCGTCGCCTGCGCGTCGCCGACGACGGTCAGGTTCGCGCGCTTCGCAATCGGCGCACTCGCATCGAGGTTGACCGCGATCACATGGCGGCAATCCTTGATGCCTTGCAAGTGCTGCACCGCGCCCGAAATGCCGAATGCGATGTAGACGCTCGCGCTAACCGTCTTGCCCGTTGCGCCGACCTGCTTGTCGCGCGTGAAGTGGCCGTTGTCGACCGCCACGCGGCTCGCGCCGATTGCGGCCCCAAGGGTGCGCGCGAGTGCTTCGAATGCGGCGATGTCGGTCACGCCGTTGCCCGCGGAGACGATGAAATCGGCTTCCTCCAGCGCCACTTGCGCCGCGTCGAGGTGCGTCGTGCCTAGTTCGCGATAAAGCAAACCTTCTGCGCTCGGCAAGATCGATATCCGCGGCGCGGTCATGCTATCGGCTTTCGTGGTCTGGGCTTGCTCGCTCTTTCCATCTGGCATATCAATGCGTGCGCCTGCGCCGACAAAGGGCAGCTTCGCGCTGACGGCATCGGGTGCGAGTAGCAGGACATCAGGCCATGCGCGTGTCGCGAAAGACTTTCCGGCACGGACGCAGGTGCCGACATGGGCCGCATCGATTTCCTCCACATGCGTTGCAATGCTTGCGCACGTCGATGCCGCGTAGCGGCGGCCGAGGTCGCCGTCGCCTGTCGCGTTATCGGGCATCAGCAGATGCGCGGGCTCGAGCAGCGCGACTACTCGACGCAACGCCGCGAGCGCACGATCCGGCGCGAACGTGTCGCGACCAAGCGCTTTCAGTTCGATAAGTTTGTCCGCACCGAGCGCGGCCGGGTCGTCGTTGAGTTCGCCGAATACGACAAGCGCCACTTCCGTACGCGTATCGGCAACAAGCGCCGCGGCGGCCAGCGTCTGCCGCGCGTGCTCGTCGAGTGTCCCGCGGTCGCTATGCGCGGCGACGAGCAGTACGCGCTCTGACTGATTCAACGGGCGGCGCGGCTTAGGCGCCTCACCCGCGTGCGCCGACGTCGGGGCAGTACGCAAGTATTCGATAGCCCCGCCGGCAACGATCGTTTCGCCGAGTGTGATGCGCCGCAGCCCCGAGGCGGCTATCGTAAATGGGCGGCGCGGGTCGATACGTTTGATCGTATTCATCACCTGGTTACTCCAGCGCAGCGGCTACAAGTTCCGCGACATCGAGCACTTCAGGCCGCGGGCCGACCACGCCTTCGAGCATCGCCGTGCAATTCGGGCAGCCCACCGCGACGACTTCGGCGCCTACCGCCCGCGCATCGACCATCCGAATGTTAGGAATACGCGCCTTGCCCGGAATATCGGTAAGCGGCGCACCGCCGCCCCCGCCGCAGCAGCGCCCGCGCATGCCATGGCGTTCCATTTCGACAATCTGAATGCCGATCGACTTCAGCACCTTGCGCGGCGCTTCTGTTTCGCCGTTATAGCGACCGAGGTAGCACGGATCGTGGTACGTGATGCGCTTTTCCGCGAGTGCCGCCGATGCTTTGAGCGAAAGCCTGCCGCTTTGTACCAGCTCGGCCAAAAAGCTCGTATGGTGCACAACGTCGTAACGCGCGCCGAGTGCACGGTATTCGTTGCGCAAGCTATGCATCACGTGCGGGTCGGCCGTCACGATCCGCGTGAAGCTCAATGTGTCGAGCGTAGCAATAAGCCGTTTGCCCATGCGCTGGAACGTTGCTTCGTCACCGAGACGCCGGGCAACATCGCCTGTATCGGTTTCGATTCCACCCAGCACCGCGAAGTCAACGCCGGCCTTGTTCAGCACCTTGACGAGCGCACGCAGCGTGCGCTGATAGCGCATGTCGAACGCGCCTTCGCCCGCAACGATCAGCACATCCACAGGCTGCCCCGGCTGCGCCACGCGGATGTCGAGATCGACGGCCCAGTCGTAGCGCACGGCAATGTCGTAACCGCCCGCGCTGCCCGTTTCGCGCAGGTTCGCGAGCACCTCGGGTGCTTTGCCGGGCAGCTCCCCAAGCGTTAGCGTGCGATGGCGGCGCATGTCGACGATCGCATCGACGTGCTCGATCAGCATCGGACACTCTTCGACGCAAGCACGGCACGTGGTGCAGGACCATAGCGTGTCCGCTTCGATGAGCCCCGAGATGATCGGCTTGTGCGGCTCGCCACCGTGCTGGCCGATCGTGATGCCGGGCGTCGGGTTGCCCGCGTAAGCCGAATCGGTGCCGCCCACCATGCCCGTCACGAGGTCCTGGATCAGCTTCTTCGGATTGAGCGGCTGGCCGGCGGCGAAGGCGGGGCACGCCGCTTCGCATTTGCCGCA
>DASZGN010000422.1:0-2327 GCA_035938775.1 Trinickia sp. | reverse complement strand
AAGTCGACGCCGCGAGTAACGGTTCCTTTAAAGCCTGAATACTCCGGGTGCAGACGCTGCAGAATCCGTACCATTGCGGCAGGATCGTTATTCCACGGGGGTTGGCGCAGCTGAAGCGAGCGCGTTTGGCAGAAGTTGCATCAAATCTGAGACACGCTACTTCGCTGCGAGCCACGACGCAGCCGACCGTAGCCGGCCAGTCTTCGCAACCCATTGCGGCGCCCTCCCGCCACAACGCGCCTCTTGGGCGCGAGTTGCTGATACAATTTTCGACATCATGAAAGCGTCAGCCATCATTCGCTGTTTCACTTCCCTCCGCTGGTGGCGGTAGCCCCGCCTCGTCTATTCTTTCCCCATAGCGCCCCTCCCCCGCGGGCAGCATCCGAATGGGGCTATCCCGGGGGCATCCGCAATATCCAAGAACCACGTCCATTTGAACTCAAATGGTGAGAGGGCATCATGCTGCTAATGATCGACAACTACGATTCGTTCACCTACAACCTCGTGCAGTACTTCGGCGAGCTCGGCGAAGACGTGCGCACGTATCGCAACGATGAGATCACGCTCGACGAGATCGCCGCGCTCAACCCTGAGCGCATCTGCCTGTCGCCGGGGCCGAGCAATCCGCAGCATGCGGGCATCACGCTCGACGTGTTGCGTGCGTTTTCCGGCAAGACGCCGATTCTCGGCGTGTGCCTCGGGCATCAGGCGATCGGCGAAGCGTTCGGCGGGCGCGTCGTGCGCGCCAAAACGATCATGCATGGCAAGGTGAGCCAGATCGAAACCGACGGCCGCGGCGTGTTCGCCGATCTGCCGAAGCACTTCGAGGTGACGCGCTATCACTCGCTCGCGATCGAGCGCGAGACGCTGCCCGATTGTCTTGAAATATCCGCGTGGACCGAAGACGGCGAAATCATGGGCGTGCGCCATAAGGAATGGCTCGTCGAAGGCGTGCAGTTCCATCCCGAATCGATCCTCTCCGAGCATGGCCATGCGCTGCTCGAGAACTTCGTGAAGGCGGCCAAGGCAGCGCATGCGGCCAGCGCCCCGCAGGCCGCCCCGGAGGGGCGGACAAGGAAGTCCTCACAGGGGGATGCGCGGCACGACAACTGAGCTTTCCACTTCCACTCGAGACGCGCGGGCAGCTCAAGGCCGCGAGAGGCGACATCATGACCATCACCCCACAAGAAGCGTTGCAACGCACGATCGAGCACCGCGAGATATTTCACGACGAAATGCTGCACTTGATGCGGCTCATCATGCGCGGCGACTTGTCGCCGGTCATGTCCGCCGCGATCATCACCGGCTTGCGCGTCAAGAAGGAGACGATCGGCGAGATCGCCGCAGCGGCCACCGTGATGCGCGAATTCGCGAATCACGTGAACGTTCCGGACCGCTCGAATTTTGTCGACATCGTCGGCACGGGCGGCGACGGCTCGCATACGTTCAATATCTCGACCGCCTCGATGTTCGTCGCGGCAGCGGCCGGCGCCAAGGTGGCGAAGCACGGCAACCGCGGCGTGTCGAGCAAGTCGGGCAGCGCCGATGTCCTCGAAGCGCTCGGCGTCAACATCGATTTGCAGCCAGACCAGGTGGCCGCATCGATCGCCGAGACGGGCATGGGCTTCATGTTCGCGCCGAACCATCATCCGGCGATGAAGAACATCGCCGCCGTGCGCCGGGAGCTCGGCGTGCGCACCATCTTCAACATTCTCGGGCCGCTCACGAACCCCGCCGGCGCGCCGAATCAACTGATGGGCGTGTTCCACCCCGATCTCGTCGGCATTCAGGTGCGCGTCATGCAACGGCTCGGCGCGCAACACGTGCTGGTGGTCTACGGCAAGGACGGCATGGACGAAGTGTCGCTCGGCGCGGCCACGCTCGTCGGCGAGCTGCGCGATGGCCAGGTGCACGAGTACGAGATTCACCCCGAAGACTTCGGCTTGCAGATGGTGTCGAACCGCACGCTCAAAGTGGCCGACGCGGCCGAGTCCAAGGCGATGCTGCTCGATGCGCTCGAAAACCGGGCCGGCGTTGCGCGCGAAATCGTCACGCTCAATGCGGGCGCCGCGCTTTATGCGGCGAACGCGGCGGCATCGATCGCAGACGGCATTCAGCTCGCGCGCGAAGCGATCGCAAGCGGGGCGGCGCGCGCGAAGGTCGACGCGCTCGTGCGCTTCACGCAGCAATTCGCGCATTAAGCACGCACCAAGCACCCACTAAGCACGCACTCAGGCATTCATTGAAATAGGCATCTTTTATGAGCGACATTCTGGAACGGATCATCGCGGTCAAGCGCGAGGAGGTTCGAGCGGCGCAACTGAGCG
>DASZGN010000421.1:0-2154 GCA_035938775.1 Trinickia sp. | reverse complement strand
ACTTGCGAAACATCGTGCGCGTGCGCCATCCGCTCTCGACGCCCGGGAAAATCACCGTGCGCAGCACACCGTCCTGAAAGAGCGGCGCACCGGCCGAGCGCGGCTCGTCCACATCGCGGATCGCCTCGGGCCCTACCGGATGCGCGGCGCCGCCTGGGTCGATCGATTCGGCGGCAAGCGCGTCGATCTTCTCGATGTCCTTGTTGAACCAGACGTAGCGCTGCGCAATATCGTCGACGCCGCTTGCGGTGTTCGCGCGGAGCGTCGAATCGTCTTCCTCCGTCAGCGAGCCGTCGCGCTCGATCACGAAGCGATGTACGTCGGATTCGATCGTCGCGGGTGCCGCATCGGCCGTCTGCGCGAGCGCGTTCGCGCTCCACCACCCGAGGCACGCGCATAGCGCCGCGCGCGAGAGCATTTCGAGAACGAGCACAATTGTTGCCAAAGTCCACCTCGTCCCGATTGCATACGATCGTTATAGAACATCGCACGCAGCGCACCGACGGCGCGTCGATGGCCGCCGCATGCGCAAAACCCTGATGAACCGAATCGAAATCACCCCGCTGCCAGCGTCTTGGCCCGAGCTCGCCGCCCATCCACATATTGGGAGAATGGCGCAACTCGAGCACGGGAAACAAGGCGCGCGGCTGCGGGCTCAGCAAGAGCTAAGTTTCGCCCCGTAATCTTCTCCTCACGCAAATACCTGCGTCTTTTGTGGAGAAGCACGATGCATCGCAACAACAACAAACTTTCCGTTCTGGCTCTTCTGGCTATCGCGCTTGCGACGACCGGCACCCTGGCCCATGCTCACCCGAAGGAGCTCGACGCGGCAGCGCTCGCCAATTCCAAAATTTCGCTCGTTCAGGCTGTCACCACAGCCGAACAGCACGTCAACGGCCACGCGTCGAAAGCCGAATTCGAGCGTTCCTGGCGAGGCGCAATCTACGAGGTCGACGTGGTGAGCGGCGACAAAGTCTTCGAGGTCAAGGTCGACGCGGACCAAGGCACGGTTCTTTCTTCCGCCGAAGAAAAGTCGCATGACGATGAACACCACGAGCACGAGCACGACGGGCTCGCCGACTAAAACCGGTACACCGCCGGCACCAAGGGCCGGATTGCGTTTCGCCGTCATTCGGCCTGAGAGATTTCATGGAAAACCTGAACACCGCCTTGTTCGTCTTGCTCAATGCGCCTGCGCACCCGCATCCGGGGGCGATTGCGGTCGCACGTCTTTTGGCCGTGTACGTCATCTGGGCGGTCGCCGCCGGCTTGGCGTTCGGCTGGCTCGCCAGCGGCGAGCGCACCCGCAAGCACTTGCTCGAAGCCGGCGCGGCAGCGACGGCCGGGCTCGTCATCAATCAGCTCATCGGATGGGTCTGGCCACATCCGCGCCCGTTCGCGATCGGCTTGGGTCACCTATTCATTGCTCACTCGGCGGACCCGTCGTTTCCAAGCGACCATCTGACCGTGCTTTGGGCGATCGGCTTCAGCTTGCTGATGCATCGCAGTTCCCGCATGGCAGGCTTGGCGCTCTCGCTGCTGGCGCTGCCGGTCGCATGGGCACGTATTTACCTCGGCGTTCATTTTCCGCTCGACATTGTGGGCGCCGCCCTGGTAGCGGCCCTGAGCGCGTGGCTGCTGTCGCGCTGCGCGCCCTGGTTCATCCCTCGCTCTTATGGCATCGTCATGCGCATTCATCGGCTCCTTGCAGGCAGGCTGATGACGCATGGACGCGAGCGACGGTAAGGCCGGGGCTCCTCGGGGCCTGACGAAGACAACGAACGCTTTCGCGGGGGGCGCAATGCGAGTGTTATTGGTCGAAGACGATCCCATGATCGGGGAAGCGATCCACGGCGCCTTGAAAGATGCATCATACGCGGTGGACTGGGTGAAAAACGGCCTGACCGCCCTTACGACGCTCGGCTGCCAGCATTACGATCTGGTTCTCCTCGATCTCGGCCTGCCCGGCAAGGACGGGCTGGAAGTACTGAACGCCATCCGCTCCGGCGAGAACGCCGTACCCCTCGTCATCATCACCGCGAGAGAAGGTCTGAACGATCGGCTGCGCGGTCTGGATGGCGGCGCCGACGACTACCTGCTCAAGCCGTTCGAAATGGCCGAGCTGCTCGCCCGGATGCGCGCGGTGCTGCGCCG
>DASZGN010000420.1:0-4693 GCA_035938775.1 Trinickia sp. | reverse complement strand
GCTGCTCGATACCGACATGGTCGCAATGCGGCCGCTCGACGCTGATATGCTCGAGCGCTGCGCGCGGCTCGGTGCGGCCGCGTTTGACATTTCGGATCAGGTGTTTCCCGCGTACGGCAGTACGCGTGTCATTACGGATCTGGAAGTCGTGGCGGGGCGAAGGCTTGCGAATCCGCGGTGGTACGGCGGGGAGTTTTTGCTTTGCACGCAGGGTTTTCTGAAGCTGCTCGTGCCGCGTGGCAAGGTGTGTTTCACCCGGTACGTGGCGCATGTGCATCATCTGCACCACAACGGCGACGAAGCGTTCGTGTCCGCGGCGCTCAGCATGCTCGTGGACGAGGGCCAGCCGATCGTCGATGTGGGCGCGTATCAGGCCGTGGGCCGACATTGGCCCGGTAATACGCATCGCAATCTTGACTGGTTCAGGCGATGTGCATTCCTTCACTTGCCGGGCAACAAGGAGCTTATCGAACGCGAATCTCATCGGCCCGAGTTCGACCCGGATCGACTGTGGCGCATGTTATGGATTGCCCATAAGGTCGGTCGAGTGCGCGCAATGGTGAAATCGCTGCTGAAAAGGCCGACACCGCGCTTGCGTGAAATGTCGGGTAAATCGAATCGCTCGAAAAAACGGATAGGCGAGAAGCTGCGAACGACAGCGGAGCGCGATGCTTCGACGTAGACCGCCTTTCGTCGGTAAGGCGGCAAGTCGGCAAGTCAACATCGCGCCCCTTCCGACCGAGCGCAGACGCGATGAACGGGACGACGGGGGCGTGAGCGAAACTGTCACCACGCCCAACGGCGGGAAGCCGCTTTACGCCTCCGACAACGCTTTGTCGAGCAGCGTGCGCATTGCGTTTCTTACGCAGGGGTGATCATCGTCCTCCAACGATGTGGCGATGCCTTCCCACAAAGGGTCTTTCAGAAAGTAAAGAGAGATCGCTTTTAGTTCCGGAAAGCTTTCCCCTTCAAGGCTGTTTGCGCAGTGCAACGCGTCCAGATATTGACCGCTTTCGATGAAAGCGGCGACCTTTAAGGTAAGCGACTCGCGCGAAGCCGGCGCGCTCTCGTGCAACAGCTGCGTCAATGCGTCGGCATCCGCAGTGCGGCCCTCCCGCAAAGCGCTGTGCAATTCGTCATAGATCTCGGCGGAATTTTGCATGTCGTGAGTAGCCCGCTGAGGGCAACTCCCTCCGTCAGGTTCACTTCTGATGTTTAAGCTGCTCAAGGGACTCGAGCTGTTGCTTGAGCTCTTTCTCGGTAGCCGGGCGGAACTTGTGCGTGTTGGGGTCTCGCACCAACTCTTGGACAGCCTTGTGACCTTTCGCCAGGCCTAGCTGCTCTTTTGTGGAATCTATACGGCCGTCTATTGCGGCTCGATTTGCTTTGAGGTTGCCTTCCGTGCCCTTTGCCTCATTGGTGCTTTTTGCCTCACCAATGCCGGACATCGCGCCTCCTGCGGCTCCTGCCACGTGACTGGCTGTTCCCAAACTGAGTTTCATGATTTCCTCACCACGAGTTGAACGGTACGTGTAGTTCAACCGATTTGAGCGAGAAATTCAGCGACGATGCGAAGAGATCGCGCGATGGGCGAAGCGCGCGACCGGGCCTTGAGAACAAGCGGCTACTCGCCGAAGAGACTCCGAATGTCCTTGCCCTCATCGGCATCGGACAAGTTGTACTCGGCCCGCACGGCGTCGAGCACTTCTTGGACCACACGTTCGTAGCCGATCGCATTGCCGAAGTGCTTCATCGTCCAATTGCAGCCCGATGCATCGGCCTCCTGTGTTTGCGGGCGCGGCACCCGAATCTTCACACCGTCTTCGACGATTTCGTGCACGCGATGAATGCGCCGACTCACTTCGTCTTGCAGCCGGGAAGCGTTGAGCGTCTTGCGGATCACGGTGGGCTCCTTTTCATGCGATTGAAGGTCGCGCGCGTTTGGACCGTGCCGTGCGTCGCAGGTTCGCTAGCGCGGATAAGCGACGACCTCGCCATCGACGACAACCGAGACGCGCTCGCCCACGCGCGGGCTCAAATAGCCGGGCACGCGTGCCCGAAGCGCGAGCTCGGGGGCATCGGTCAGCGCAAGCCCGATGCTGGCATCGGGCCCGGAGAACGCGACATCGCGCACGACGGCATCGTGCACGTCGCCGTGGCCGCTCGCCGGCGTGGCCGTTTGCGTGTTCGCCTGCCGAATCTGGATCTGCTCGGGCCGCAGCATGACATCGACCTGGACGACGCCAGCCGCGACGGGCGCGCCCAGCTTGAGGCGGCCAAGCCAGCAGGTGACGAAGCCGTCCTCGGCAACCCCCGGCAACAGTACGGCTTCGCCCACGAATGACGCGAGCGCGCGTGATACGGGCCGCCGGTAAAGCGCTTTCGGCGAGGCCTTCTGAATGAGCTTGCCGCACCAGAGCACCGCGACTTCATGTCCGAGCGAAAGCGCTTCCGATTGATCGTGCGTGACGAGCACGGCGGTTGCGCCCGCGGCCGCCAATGCATCGACGACAGCCTGCCGCGTCTCGATGCGCAGCGCCGCGTCGAGCGAAGAAAACGGTTCGTCGAGCATGACGAGTGTGGGCGAGGGCGCGAGCGCGCGCGCGAGGGCGACGCGCTGCTGTTGACCGCCCGAGAGCTGCTGCGGCGCGCGCTCGGCGTATGACGCAGGCAAGCCGACCAACTCGAGCAGCTCCGCCACGCGGTGACGTGCGCGCCGCTGCCCGCGAGGCAGGCCGAACACGATGTTCTCGGCGACGGACAGATGCGGAAAGAGCGCGCCTTCTTGCGGTACATAGCCGATGCGCCGTTCCTCCGTCGGCAGATGCAAGCCGGGCGCGGCGACACGTCGGCCGTCGATCTCGATGGTCCCCGCATCGGCACGCTCGAAGCCGCACAAGACGCGCAGCAGCGTCGTCTTGCCGCTGCCCGACGGCCCGAGCAGCGCAAGCAGCGTGCCGCGCTCGACCGATAGCTCAATGCCGTGCAAGACCGCGTGGCCGTTGAACGACTTGGTCAGGCCGTGGATGTCGAGGTTGCTCATCGAATGTCAGTTGTTTCGTTGCATTGACTGCGGTTGCTCCCGCACATCGCGCAAGCGTTCGAACCACTTCCCATTTCTACCGCCGCAAGTCGTCGAATGCGGTTCGCGCGTCATGATCGTTCGAGCACGGCGGATTTGCCGAGCAGCGCGAATAGCACGCCCGAGGCGCATAACGAAATGGCGACGAGCAATGCGGCGTAAGGCGCGGCCGCGGCGAATGCGAGCGAGGATGTATCGGCCCAGACCTGCGTGGCGAGCGTTTGCGTGCCGATCGGCGAGAGCAGCAGCGTCGCATTCAATTCGGTGACGACGGAGATGAACACGAGCGCGGCCGCCGCGCCAAGGCCCGGCCCGGCAAGCGGGAGCATCACGCGAGCGAGCGTTTGCCATGCGTTGAGACCGAGCGAGCGCGCCGTTTCCTCAAGTCGCGGTTGCGCTTGCAAGAGCGCCGCGCGCACGCTGACGAGCGCGAGCGGCAAGAACAGCACCGCATACGCGAAGATGAGCAGCGTCGCGCTTTGGTAGAGCGGCAATAGCACATGCACGGCGAGCGAAACGATGGCGAGCGCGATGACGAGCCCTGGCATGCCCTGCGCGATGAAGACCGTGCGCTCGAGCACGGTGGCGAGCCGCCCCGGATGTCGCACGAGCAAGATGGCGATCGGCAGCGCAAGCACCGTCGTGACGAAGGCGGCCGCGGCGGCCAAGCCGAGCGAGGACAGCGCCGCGCTCGTGAGCAATTGCGGCGATACATCGGCAGGCGTCACAGCCGCGGCGCCCGGCTGCGTGAGCCAATAACCGATCATGACAAGCGGCACGCCAAGGGTGGTGACGGCAAGCGCGATAAAACCGGCGACGACGGCCCAGCGCCATGGGCCCAGCTCATAGCGCAGCGCGGCGCGCCGTGCGCCGCGGTCGACGCGTTCATAGCGCGCCTTGCCGCGCACGCGGAATTCCAGTACCAGGCAAGCGAGGCAGATCAGCATCGACAGGCAGGCGAAGAGCGAAGCGCCGCCGCCGTCGAAGCTCGTGCGGTACTCCGCGTAGATCTCGGTGGTCAGCGTGCGAAAGCGCAGCAGCGTGAACGCGCCGAATTCCGACAGCACGCCGAGCGCCACGAGCAGCATGCTGCCGTAAAGCGCGGGCCGCAATTGCGGCAGCACGACGCGCGCGAACGTTTCCCAGCGTCCGCAGCCGAGCGCGCGCGCGCTTTCTTCCAGCGCCGGGTCGAGCCCGCGCAGTGCGGCGGCCACGGGCAGATAGACGAGGGGAAAATAGGTCGACGTGATGACGAGAAGCGCCCCGGCGAAATCCTGCAACTCGAGGCTGAGCGATACCCAGGCATAGCTCGTGACGAACGCGGGCATCGCGAGCGGGGCCGCCGCAAGCAGCGACCACAGGCGCCGCCCCGGCACATGCGTGCGCTCGACGAACCAGGCGGCGGCCGTGCCGATCACGGCCGACGCGAGCGTGGCCGACACGGTGATCAATAGCGTGTTCAAAAGCAACTCGCCGACGAGCGGCCGCAGCACGAGCTCGGCGGCATCGACGAGGCCAAAGCTCGCCGCGCGATAGATCGTGAAGGCGAGCGGCAGCAGTACGAGCAACGCGCCGACGGCCGCCGCCGCGACGAGGCCGCGCGGCGCGCGC
>DASZGN010000419.1:0-20973 GCA_035938775.1 Trinickia sp. | reverse complement strand
GAAGGCGCTCGCGACTACCTCGTGCCGTCGCGTGTGAACGCCGGTCAGTTCTTCGCGCTGCCGCAGTCGCCCCAGCTCTTCAAGCAGCTCTTGATGGTGGCCAACTTCGATCGCTACTATCAGATCGTCAAGTGCTTCCGCGATGAAGACTTGCGTGCCGACCGCCAGCCGGAATTCACGCAGATCGACTGCGAGACGTCATTCCTGGGCGAGCAGGAAATTCGCGACCTGTTCGAGAAGATGATTCGCCATGTGTTCAAGGAGACGATCGGCGTTGCACTCGACGAGCCGTTCCCGGTCATGCAGCACAGCGAGGCGATGGCCCGCTTCGGGTCGGACAAGCCCGATCTGCGCGTGAAGCTCGAGTTCACCGAGCTCACCGACGCCATGAAGGACGTCGACTTCAAGGTCTTCAGCACGCCGGCCAACACCAAGGACGGCCGCGTCGCGGCGTTGCGCGTGCCGAAGGGCGGCGAGCTTTCGCGCGGCGACATCGACGGCTATACCGAGTTCGTGCGCATTTACGGCGCGAAGGGCCTTGCCTGGATCAAGATCAACGAAGTGGCGAAGGGGCGTGACGGCTTGCAAAGCCCGATCGTGAAGAATTTGCACGACGCGTCGATCGCGGCCATCCTCGAGCGCACCGGCGCGCAAGATGGCGACATCATCTTCTTCGCCGCGGACCGCGACAAGGTGGTCAACGACAGCCTCGGCGCGCTGCGGCTGAAGATCGGTCACTCCGAGTTCGGTAAGGCGAATCGGCTCGTCGAGCACGGCTGGAAGCCGCTGTGGGTCATCGACTTCCCGATGTTCGAGTACGACGAGGAGGAGGCGCGCTACGTCGCGGCGCATCACCCGTTCACGAGCCCGAAGGACGAGCACCTCGAGTTCCTGGAGACGGATCCGGGCCGCTGCCTCGCGAAGGCGTACGACATGGTGCTGAACGGCTGGGAAATCGGCGGCGGTTCGGTGCGGATCTACCGCGAGGATGTGCAAAGCAAGGTGTTCCGCGCGTTGAAGATCGGCCCGGAAGAAGCGCGCGCGAAGTTCGGCTTCCTGCTCGATGCATTGCAATACGGCGCGCCGCCGCATGGCGGCATCGCGTTCGGGCTCGACCGCATCGTCACGATGATGGCCGGCGCCGATTCGATCCGCGATGTCATCGCGTTCCCGAAAACGCAGCGCGCACAGTGTCTGCTTACGCAGGCACCGAGCGCGGTGGACGAGCGTCAGATGCGCGAGCTGCATATTCGTCTGCGTCAGCCGGAGCAACCGAAGGCATGATGGACGCGCGCGGCGAGCGCCGTGCGCGAGACAACGTCGACGAACATCGATTGACCTCGATATGCATCGAGTCACCTCGAATGCATCGAGTGACCTCGAATGCATCGACGAAGAAAAAGGGCGCGTCATGCGCCTTTTTTCTTGGCATGAACTAAAGTCGAGTACCGCAGGGGGCGCCTTCCCGTTAAAACGCGCGCCGCAATTCGTCCGGAAACCATGCAAAGACCGCCGAAGATTCCCGAGTCCGTTCTTGTCGTCATTCATACGCCCGAGCTCGAGGTGCTCATCATCGAGCGCGTTGATAAGCCGGGGTTCTGGCAATCCGTGACGGGCTCGAAGGACCGGCTCGACGAGCCGCTTGCCGAAACCGCGGTGCGCGAGGTGGCGGAGGAGACGGGCATCGTCGTCGGCACGCCGCTTGTACCGATGCGCGCGCTCGTCGATTGGCGAGCGCAAATCGAATATGAGATCTATCCCGTGTGGCGCCATCGGTATGCCGAGGGCGTGACGCGCAACGTGGAGCATTGGTTCGGCCTCGAAGTGCCGCATCGTGTCGAGGTGACGCTCGAGCCGCGTGAGCACACCGCCTACCTCTGGCTGCCTTTCGAGGAGGCGGCGGCACGCTGTTTTTCGTGGTCGAACCGCGACGCGATCCTCCAATTGCCGCGCCGCCTCGGAGTCCGCGGCGCATGAGCCTGGGTCGCACACGCGGCGAAAGCCGCGCGCGGCGCCTCGCGCGGTTGGGCGCGGCGCTCGTGTCGCGACGGCGCGCCGTACGCATCGCCTTCACCATCGGCAACGGTGTGCGCCTCTTCGGGAGCGGCGCCGAGTATTTTGCCGCGCTGATCGAGCGCATCGACGCCGCGCGTGACAGCGTCGCGCTCGAAACCTACATGTTTTGCGACGACGATGCGGGCCGTCCCGTCTCCGAAGCGCTCGTGCGCGCCGCGCGGCGCGGCGTTCGCGTGCGCGTCATCACCGACGGCGTGGGCACCGACCGTCTGCCGCTATTCGACGCGTGGCTTGCCGCCGGCATCGAGCATCGCGTATTCAACCCGCACCTTTTCGGCCGCTTCGGCTTTGCGCGCACGCATCGCAAGCTCGCGCTGATCGATAGCCAAATCGGCTTTTGCGGCGGCATCAACATCGTCGACGACTTCGCGGGTAACGGCGAGCGCTTGGCGCACCCGCGCTGGGATTTTGCGGTGGAGCTGAGCGGCCCGGTCATCGCGCAGATCGGTGCCGCCTTCGATACGCAATGGGAACGCATCGAACTCGGCCATCGGCCGAATATGTTGAAGACGCTGCACGCGCGCTGGCTGCCGGACACGCCGGGCACGGGCGGCGGATGGCGCGGCCGTAAGGTGCCGAGGCTCACCGAGCCGAGCGTCGCGTTCATTGCGCGCGACAACGTCGTCAACCGGCGTGCGATCGAGAAGGCTTATCTCGTCGCAATCGGGCGGGCGCGCACGGAAATCCTTCTGGCGAACCCGTACTTCATGCCCGGACGCAGAATGCGGCGCGCGCTGGTTGCCGCGGCACGCCGCGGCGTCGACGTACGTCTGTTGATCGGCCGCAAGGAGTTCCCCCTGCTCGATCACGCCGTGCGCTATCTGTATCGCACCTTGCTGAGGGCGGGCGTGCGCATCGCCGAGTACGAGAAGACGATGCTGCACGGCAAGGTTGCTGTCATCGACTCGAACTGGGCCACGGTGGGCTCCTCCAATCTCGACGCGCTGAGCCTCGTGCTGAACAACGAGGCGAATGTGGTCCTCGTCGAGCACGCGGAAATCGGCTTGCTGCGCGAAGCGATACTTGCCGCCTTCGACGAAGCGGGGCCCATCGACGCGCAACGTTATGCGGCGCGTCCATTCTACGAAAGGGTTGTGAACTGGTTCGCCTATTCGTCTTACCGAATGCTCATGAAGCTGCTCACAGTCGGCGGCTACGATTGAGCGCTCGCGCCAGCGCGCGTTGGGTAATCGCCCAAACTCCTCTTATCATCCGACCCTGACCCAGGTTAGACACTCGTTTCTAATAAAGTCCTTGGTTTCGAGAATGGTCACGCTCAATAATAGTACGGCCGTTCGTTTTTTGATTCGGTCATAGATTGGAACGGTAAAAAGCCATGCGAAAAGGTGAACAGACGCGCGCCGCGATTCTCGATGCAGCGCTGGGCTTGGCGAGCCGCGACGGGCTCGAAGGTCTGACGATAGGCTTGCTTGCCGAGCGCATGCAGATGAGCAAGAGCGGGGTGTTTGCGCATTTCGGGTCGCGCGAGGATCTGCAGGTGGAGGTTGTGCGCGAGTACCACCGTCGGTTTGAGAACGAGGTGTTCGTCCCGAGCTTGCGCGAGGCGCGCGGATTGCCGCGCCTCAGGGCAATGTTGAGCCGCTGGATCGAGCGACGCATTCAGGAAGTGACGACAGGATGCATCTATATCAGCGGCGCGGTCGAGTACGACGACCGCGGAGACAACCCGGTGCGCGAGCAGCTCGTGCTGAGCGTGTCCACCTGGCGCTCAGCGTTGCTGCGCGCCATTTCGCAGGCCGTTGAAGAGGGACATCTACGCTCGGACACCGATCCGCAGCTGATGTTGTTTGAACTGTATAGCTTCTCGCTCGGTTTGCATCACGACGCACGCTTCCTGCACTTGCCGGACGCCGTGCGTCTTACGTGGGCCGCGCTGGAAAAGACGATCGTTTCGTATCAGAGCACAAGCCGCTAGCGGCTCGCCAACGGCGTGCCGACTCGATAAGCGGCCGAGCTTGTCGCCGCAAAACATTGGGAGGGAGTCATGGGTCAGTACGCCGCGCCGCTGCGCGACATGCAATTCGTTCTGCACGAGTTGCTCAACGTCGAAGCCGAAGTCAAGGGCATGCCGAAGCATGTCGATCTCGACGCCGAGACGATCAACCAGGTGCTCGAAGAGGCCGGCAGGTTCTGCGCCGAGGTGCTGTTTCCGCTGAATCAAAGCGGCGATCTCGAAGGCTGCACTTACGAGGGCGATGGCATCGTTCGGACTCCGAAGGGTTTCAAGGAAGCGTACCGGCAGTATGTCGAGGCGGGTTGGCCGGCGCTCGGGGGCGATCCCGACTACGGTGGCCAGGGCTTGCCCGCGTTCGTCAACAACGCGCTCTACGAGATGCTCAACTCGTCGAACCAGGCATGGACGATGTACCCCGGCCTCTCGCACGGCGCCTATGAATGCCTGCGCGCGCACGGCACCCCGGAGCAGAAAAAGACCTATCTGCCGAAACTTGTCTCGGGCACCTGGACGGGCACGATGTGTCTTACCGAGCCGCACTGCGGCACGGATCTGGGCATGTTGCGCACGAAGGCGGAGACGAACGGCGACGGCTCCTACTCCATTACGGGCACGAAGATCTTCATTTCGAGCGGCGAGCATGACCTTGCCGAGAACATCGTGCACCTCGTCCTTGCGCGTCTGCCCGATGCGCCGGCGGGCACCAAGGGCATTTCGCTGTTCATCGTGCCGAAGTTCATTCCGGCGGCCTCGGGCGAGCCGGGTGCGCGCAACGCCATCAAGTGCGGCTCGATCGAGCACAAGATGGGTATCCATGGGAACGCCACCTGCGTGATGAATCTCGACAACGCGCGCGGCTGGCTCGTCGGCGAGCCGAACCGCGGCTTGCAGGCGATGTTCGTGATGATGAACGCGGCGCGCTTGGGCGTCGCCATGCAAAGCCTGGGGCTGACGGAAGTCGCGTATCAGAACTCGCTCGTGTATGCGAAGGAGCGCCTCCAGATGCGTTCGCTGACGGGCCCGAAGGCGCCGGACAAACCGGCCGACCCGATCATCGTGCATCCCGACGTGCGGCGCATTCTGCTCACGCAGAAGGCTTATGCGGAGGCTGGGCGCGCGTTCACATACTGGTCGGCCTTGCAGATCGACAAGGAGCTCTCGCATGGCGATGAAGGCACACGCAAGGAAGCCGCCGATCTCATCGCGCTGGTCACGCCGATTCTGAAGGCGTTCCTCTCGGACAATGCGTTCGAATGCACGAACCACGCGCTGCAAGTGTTCGGCGGCCATGGCTACATTGCCGAGTGGGGCATGGAGCAGTACGTGCGCGATGCGCGCATCAACATGATCTACGAGGGCACGAACGCCGTGCAGGCGCTCGACCTGCTTGGTCGCAAGGTGCTCGCCGACATGGGCGCCAAGCTCAAGAAATTCGGTCAGCTCGTGGCCGAATTCGTCGAGGCCGAAGGCATCAAGCCGGAGATGCAGGAGTTCGTCAATCCGCTCGCCGATATCGGCGAAAAAGTGCAGAAGCTGACGATGGAAATCGGCATGAAGGCGATGCAGAACCAGGACGAAGTGGGGGCAGCGGCTGTCCCGTATCTGCGCACGGTCGGCCACCTCGTCTTCTCGTACTTCTGGGCGCGCATGGCGCGCGTCGCGCTCGACAAGCAGGCATCGGGCGATCCGTTCTACAAGTCGAAGCTCGCCACCGCGCGCTTTTACTTCGCGAAGCTCTTGCCCGAGACGGCGGCGACGATCCGCGCCGCGCGCGCCGGTGCAAAACCGTTGATGGATATCGACGAAGCGTTGTTCTGAAAGATGCAAAGTGGCGCCGCGTACTCGCAAGACGCGGCGCACAATTTGTTCGCAAGCCTGTAATTAGTGTGAACAGGCCCTAAATATTCGCAGCTCGGCACGCGTGGCTTTTTGAAGAAGAGAAGTGCGCGCATCGACCGAGCGACCCGCATGACCGCATGACTCCGACGGAGGATAGACGTGAGCAATCTGATCATTCGCAAGGTGGCCGTGCTCGGCGCCGGCGTGATGGGCGCGCAGATCGCCGCGCACCTGATCAACGCCAAGGTGCCGGTACTGCTGTTCGATCTGCCGGCCAAGGAAGGCCCGAAAAACAGTATCGCCGAGAAGGCGATCGAGAACCTGAGGAAGCTGTCGCCGGCGCCGTTCGGCGTGAAGGACGACGCGCGCTACATCGAGCCCGCGAACTACGACGACGACATCGCGAAGCTCGCCGAGTGCGATCTCGTGATCGAAGCGATCGCCGAACGCATGGACTGGAAGCACGATCTTTACAAGAAGGTGTCGCCGCATCTCGCACCGCACGCGATCTTTGCGTCGAACACCTCGGGCCTGTCTATCACCAAGCTGTCCGAAGGGTTCTTCGATGAGCTGAAAGCGCGCTTTTGCGGCGTGCACTTCTTCAACCCGCCGCGCTACATGCATCTCGTCGAGCTGATTCCGACGACGCATACGCGGCCGCAGATTCTCGACGATCTCGAAACCTTTCTCACGAGCGTGGTCGGCAAGGGTGTCGTGCGCGCGAACGATACCCCCAATTTCATCGCGAACCGCGTCGGCATCTTCTCGATTCTGGCGGTGATGGCCGAAGCCGGGAAGTACGGGCTGCGCTTTGACGAAGTCGACGATCTGACCGGCTCGCGCCTCGGCCGCGCGAAGTCGGCGACGTTCCGCACGGCGGATGTGGTTGGCCTCGATACGATGGCGCACGTCATCAAGACGATGCAGGACAACCTCGCCGACGATCCTTTCTTCCCGGTCTACGAAACGCCCGCGGTGCTCGCGGAGCTCGTCAAGCAAGGCGCGCTCGGCCAGAAGTCCGGCGGCGGTTTCTACAAGAAGGACGGCAAGACCATCAAGGTGCTCGACCCGAAGACGGGCGCGTATGTCGAGAGCGGCGCGAAGGCCGATGAGCTCGTCGGCCGCATCCTGAAGCGCCCGCCCGCCGAGCGTCTGAAGCTCTTGCGTGAATCGGAGCACCCGCAGGCGCAGTTCCTTTGGGCCATCTTCCGCGACGTGTTCCACTACATCGCCGTGCATCTCGAATCGATCGCGGACAACGCGCGCGACGTCGACTTCGCGATCCGCTGGGGCTTCGGCTGGAACGAAGGTCCGTTCGAAGGCTGGCAGGCGGCGGGCTGGAAGCAGGTGGCCGAATGGGTGCAGGAGGACATCGCCTCGGGTAAGGCGCTCGCGAATGCGGCGCTGCCGTCGTGGGTGTTCGAGAGCGTCGTCGCCGACAAAGGTGGCGTGCACACGGCCGAAGGCTCCTGGTCGCCGGCCGCAAAGAAGTTCGTGCCGCGCTCGAAGCTCGCCGTGTATGACAAGCAGGTGTTCCGCGCGCCGCTTCTCGGCGAAGCCGGCGCCGATCCGAAAACTTACGGCAAGACGCTCTTCGAGAGCGACACGCTGCGTGCCTGGGTGGATGATCGGGCGGGCGAAGACGATGTCGTCATCGTCTCGTTCAAGAGCAAGATGAATACGATCGGGCCGAGCGTGATCGACGGCCTCGTGAAGGCGATCGAGCTGGCCGAGAAGGACTTCAAGGGCGTCGTGGTCTGGCAGCCCACGTCCCTCAAGCTCGGCACGCCGGGCGGCCCGTTCTCCGCGGGCGCGAACCTCGAAGAGGCGATGCCCGCGTTCATGATGGGCGGCGCAAAGGGCATCGAGCCGTTCGTGAAGAAGTTCCAGCAAGGCATGCTGCGCGTGAAGTACGCGAATGTGCCGGTCGTGGCGGCGGTGTCGGGCGTCGCGCTCGGCGGTGGCTGCGAGCTCATGCTCCATAGCGCGAAGCGCGTCGTGCACGTCGAAAGCTATGTGGGTCTCGTCGAAGTGGGCGTCGGCCTCGTGCCCGCCGGCGGCGGCTTGAAGGAAGCGGCGCTGCGCGCGGCCGACGCGGCGGGCGCGATCGGCGCGTCGCACGGCGAGCTGCTCAAGTTCGTCTCCAAGTCGTTCGAGAACGCGGCGATGGCGAAGGTGTCGGGCTCGGCGCTCGAAGCGCGCACGATGGGCTATGTGAAGCCGTCCGATACGATCGTCTTCAACGTGTTCGAGCTGCTGGACGTCGCTAAGAAAGAAGCGCGCGCGCTCGCGGCGGCGGGCTTCCGTCCGCCGCTGCCGGCGAGGCAGATCCCGGTCGCCGGACGCTCGGCGATCTCGACCATCAAGGCGCAGCTCGTCAATATGCGCGACGGCAAATTCATCAGCGAGCACGATTTCCTGATCGCCGCGCGCATCGCCGAAGTCGTCTGCGGCGGCGATGTCGAGGCAGGCAGTCTCGTCGACGAGGAGTGGCTGCTCACGCTCGAGCGCCGTGCGTTCGTCGATCTGCTCGGCACGCAAAAGACGCAGGAGCGGATCATGGGCATGCTGCAGACCGGCAAGCCGGTGCGCAACTAAACAAAACGAACGCGGTTGGAATTGAGGAGTTGCAAATGAGCAAACAACTGCAAGACGCTTATATCGTCGCCGCGAGCCGCACGCCGATCGGCAAGGCGCCGCGCGGCGTGTTCAAGAACACGCGTCCGGACGAGCTGCTCGTCCATGCGATCAAGTCGGCCATGGCACAGGTGCCGGGGCTCGATACGAAGGTGATCGAAGACGCGATCGTCGGCTGCGCGATTCCCGAAGCGGAGCAAGGGCTCAACGTCGCCCGCATCGGTGCGCTGCTCGCGGGCCTGCCGCAATCGGTGGGCGGCGTGACGGTGAACCGCTTTTGCGCCTCGGGCGTGACGGCGCTCGCGATGGCCGCCGATCGCATCCGCGTCGGCGAAGCCGAGGCGATGATCGCGGGCGGCTGCGAGTCGATGAGCATGGTGCCGATGATGGGCAACACGCCGTCGATGTCGCCGCACATCTTCGATCGCGACGAGAACTACGGCATCGCCTATGGCATGGGCCTCACGGGCGAGCGCGTGGCCGAGGGCTGGAACGTGAGCCGCGAGGACCAGGATCGCTTTTCGCTCGAGTCGCACCAGAAAGCGATCGCGGCGCAAAAGGCGGGCGAGTTCAAGAACGAGATCGCGCCGTACACGGTTACCGAACGCTACCCCGATCTCGCGTCGGGCGAGATCGCGGTGAAGACGCGCGAGATTTCGCTCGACGAAGGCCCGCGGCCCGACACATCGCTCGAAGGGCTCGCGAAGCTGCGCCCGGTGTTCATGAACAAGGGATCGGTGACGGCGGGCAACAGCTCGCAAACGTCGGATGGCGCGGGCGCGCTCATCGTCGTGTCGGAGAAGATCCTCAAGCAGTTCAACCTGACGCCGCTCGCACGTTTCGTGAGCTTCGCTGTGCGCGGCGTGCCTCCCGAAGTGATGGGCATCGGCCCGAAGGAAGCGATTCCGGCTGCGTTGAAGGCGGCGGGGTTGAAGCAGGACGACATCGACTGGATCGAGCTGAACGAAGCGTTCGCCGCGCAATCGCTCGCGGTGATCCGCGAGCTGGGGCTTGATCCGTCGAAGGTCAATCCGCTTGGCGGCGCGATCGCGCTTGGCCACCCGCTCGGCGCGACGGGTGCCATTCGCGCGGCGACGGTCGTGCATGGCCTCAAGCGTCGCAACCTCAAGTACGGGATGGTGACGATGTGCGTCGGCACCGGCATGGGCGCCGCCGGTATCATCGAGCGGCTGTAACCGGCATACGGTGACGAAGCAATGACGGTTCGCGGGCCTTGGGGTCACCCCTCTAGGCCCGCGAATTGCTTTTACGCAGTAGATGAGGAGATGACGATGGATATTCTGGTGGAGCGCGCCGACGAGGGCGTGATGACGATCACCTTCAACCGGCCCGGCAAGAAGAACGCGATCACCACCGCGATGTATCAGACGATGGCCGATGCGCTCGCCGAGGCGCACGACGACGCGCGCGTGCGGGCCATTCTGATTCGCGGCAGTGCGGACGCATTCAGCGCAGGAAACGACCTCGAGGACTTCACGAAATCGCCGCCTTCCGGCGAAAACCCACCCGTAGTTCAATTCCTGCGCTGCATCAGCGGCGCGCAAAAGCCGATCGTCGCATCGGTGGCAGGCGTGGCCGTCGGCATCGGCACGACGCTGCTGCTGCATTGTGATCTCGTCTATGCGGCCGACTCCGCCAAATTCTCGCTGCCGTTCACGCAGCTGGGATTGTGTCCCGAGGCGGCCTCGACCTTGCTGCTGCCGCGCCTGGCCGGTTATCCGCTTGCGGCAGAGAAGCTGCTGCTGGGCGAAGCGTTCGATGCCCATGAAGCGCACCGGATGGGCATCGTCAACCGGGTGCTGCCTGCCGCCGAGCTCGACGCGTTCGCATTCGGCCAGGCGGTGAAGCTCGCCGCGCTGCCCGCTTCGGCGCTGCGTGTGACGAAGTCACTGATGAAGCGCGCAAGCGAGGAGGAAGTCGCCGAGCAGATGAAGGCGGAGATGGTTCACTTCCGCAAGATGCTGTCGGCACCTGAAGCGCGCGAAGCGATGACGGCGTTCTTGCAGAAGCGCAAGCCGGATTTCAAGCAGTTCGATTGAGGTGTCCGGTTCTGTACAGGGTCTAGACGGTGTCATAGTCAACGTAACTCGTCTCGCGGCAAAAGCTCGCGAGACGAATACCGGCTTGCCGCGCGAGCGCGATGGCAAGCGACGACGGCGCCGAGATCGTCGCCACCATCGGCATGCCGACACGCGCGGCCTTGCGCACGAGCTCATAGCTCGCGCGGCTCGACAGAAAAACGAAGCCGTCGGTCGTATCCGCACGCTCGAGCACGAGCTGGCCGATCAGCTTGTCGAGCGCATTGTGCCGGCCGACGTCTTCGAATGCGCGGCGAATCGTGCCGTCGGCGGCGCACCATGCGGCGGCGTGCAGGCCGCCTGTAAGCCGTGTGAGCGCCTGATGCGCGGGCAGCTCGCGCGCGGCGCGCGCGATGGCGTCGGGCGCGAGCCGCGCGAGGAACCCGGTGTCGGGCACGCGCTCCGGCGCGAGGTCGAGCAAGTCGATGCTCTCGATACCGCACACGCCGCAGCCCGTACGGCCGGCAAGCGCGCGACGCTTATCCTTCAGCGCCGCGAACGCTCGCTGCACGACGGTCAACTCCACTTGTGCGTAGGGAAGCGCATCGCCTTCGTGCAGCGTCACTTCGATGTCGTGGATATCGCTGCCGCGCTCGACGATGCCCTCCGAAATCGAAAAACCCACCGCGAACGCTTCCAGGTCCCGCGGCGTGCACATCATCACCGCATGCGAAATGCCGTTGAAGACGAGGGCGACGGGCCATTCCTGGCCGACCTTGTCGATGACAGTCTCAACGGTGCCGCCTCGATGACGTCGCACTTCCTGCTCGATGGCGCCGGGCTGTTCGGCGTGGTTCAACGGGTCGTCCAAAATCGCTCCTCGCTTACAAAAGTGCCGATTGCGTGGATTATGTGACAGTGCAGCGAAACTCAAGCGGATCCAGCGGTGGCGCCGCCCTCGTACAGGGCCGCCGTTGTCCGCCTCCAATAAGGTTCTAAAATACCCGAAGCAGGCAACGCGTGCCGCATTGGGCGCATGTGCGCGAGGGGACACCGCCATGGGATTGCTTGAAACGCCGCTTCTGTTCAACTTTGAACTCGTCTCTTCGGAAAATCTCACATATATGCCGATGTCGGTCCGTTTCAATCTCGACCGATTCGGCCTGCGCATTTCGCTTGCGCAATGGCAGATGCTGCCTCATGCGGACCGGGCACTGCTCGCGTGTTTTCCGATCGGGGACGACACGGCGATCGAGCCGAACTTCGATCATGCATTGTTCGAAATGATGCGCACGCACGCGAACGTCGAGCCCGACTGGTTCACGCCTGAGGCGGAGCCAGCCTGGCGCAACACCGAGGCCGTGCCTGACGGTCTCTTGCGGCAAAGCGAGCTCGCCGGCGTCCCGGCACTCACGCCTGAACGCTGGGCGCAACTCGATCCGTTCAAACGCTATGTCCTCGCCAAGCTTTCACGCAAGCCCGAGGGCAGTCACGACTTCCTGCCGGCGATGAGGGAGTTTGGCCTCGCGGCGTGATTCGTCTGTCATATTCGTCTGATTAAATGGTAGGTCCGCGTCATCGCGAAGTGCGGTTTTTTGATTTCGGCCCTCAATAGCAGCCGCTCCTTGCCGTTATCCAGAAGTTGGCGCGCGAAATACCTCGGAGTCTGCTTCGTCCGCTACCCCCGCGGTCGGAGCGCCGGGCGATGGTTGCGCAGCCCTTCCTGTGCGAACGACGTTCGGAGCCCATGAATTTTCTACTTTCGAAGCGGCGGCTGATTAACGTGGCAGTCGTCGCGGCGGCGGTCGGCGCCAATGCGTTTGTCGCGTACGCGCAGATTCGCAGCGAACGAGAAACGGACGCGCGCACCCTGCATGCGATGAGCGTCAAGCGCGATCTGGCTGCATACCGTGAGGCGCTCGGCGGCGCAGTCGCGGCGCTAGGCCGTTTCGAAGCAACGGGGGCGGCCGTCCCGGATTCCTTCGAGACCGAGCGCGAAGCGCGGCTTGAACGCATCAGGGCACGGCTTGTCGCCGAACTCGCCAACGATGCCGACATGCGCGCTCGTGTGGAAGCGTTCTTCAAGGGAGCGCAACAGCTCGAACGCGATTCGCGCACCGCGTTGAATCGAGCGGCAGCCGCAGCGCATGTTGGCGGCACGCGCCGCGCGGTCGATAGCGGCGCGCGCGAGTGGGCCTTGGCGGCCTACGTGTCGCTCTGCGCTGAACTCGACGGTGTCGACGGCGTGGTTACGCAACTGTCCCGGCACGAGGACGATGCGCTCGACGCATTGCTTGCCGCCTCGGCTCGCTCGCGGCATGTCGCGACGTTGCTGCTGCTCGTCACGATGATTGCGGGTTGCGGCCTCCTGATCCATACGTTTGGCGTGCGTGAGAACGCCACGCGCACCAGGATTCGCATCGAACGCGCGATGCGTCGCAACGACGAGCGCTTTCGCGAGCTGTTCGACGCGCACCCTGTGCCGATGTGGATCTACGATCGGGAGACCCTGCGCTTTCTCCTGGTGAATGCGGCGGCTGTGGAGCAATACGGTTACAGCGAGAGCGAATTCCTGACTTTGACGCTTCGCGACATCCGTCCGACCGACGAAGTGGGCCGCATCGAGTCGTACCTCGCGCGTACCCATGCGGCGCTGCGCCGCGGCCGCGAGTCCGCCGGCGTCTGGCGCCATCAGCGGCGCGACGGCTCGCAGTTGAGCGCGCAAATCTCCTATCATCCGCTCACGTTCACGGGGCGCCCGGCGATGTTCGTGCTGGCCGACGACGTTACCGAGCAAATCAAGGCCGAAGCCGAGGCACAGCGCTCGAACCAGATGCTCGAGACCGTGATCGACAACATCCCGCAGCGCATCTTCTGGAAGGATCGCGAGTCGCGCTATCTGGGCTGCAACATGGCATTCGCCCGCGACGCGGGGTTGGCCTATACGGAACAGGTCATCGGCAAAACCGACTTCGACATGCCGTGGAAGGAGTGGGCCGAACGGCTGCGCAACGTCGACGAAGAGGTGATCACGACCGGCCTGCCGAAAATGAATGATGAATTCGAAGTCGTGACGGACGGGGTGCTTCGCGTCGGCATCACGAGCCGGATTCCGCTCACGAACAGTGACGGAACGGTCATTGGCGTGCTCGGCTCATACACCGATGTCACCGACCGCAAACGTTCGGACCTCGCGTTGCGGCTGCAAAGCCGCGCGCTCGATGCGAGCGTCAACGCAATCCTGATCACCGGCGCGGCTGAGAACGGGCACCTGATCGAATACGCGAACCCGGCGTTCAAGCGCATCACGGGCTATGACCCGGCCGAGGTCATCGGCCACGACTGCCGCTTTTTGCAGCGCGACGATCGCGATCAGGAAGGGCTGGTTGCGATTCGAGAGGGTCTGGCCGCGAACCGCGAGGTGAGCGCGGTGCTGCGCAACTACCGCAAGGACGGTGCGCTGTTCTGGAATCAGCTCGTCATCGCGCCGGTACCGGACCCCGACGGCAAGACGACGCATCACATCGGCGTCATCAACGATGTCACCGCTCTCATGCGCTATCAGGAGCAGCTCGAGTATCAGGCCAACTACGACAGCCTTACGCGGTTGCCGAACCGCAATCTGCTGCGCGACCGTCTGGAGCAGGCAATCGCGCGCGCCGAGCGTCTCGCCGTCGTATTCATCGATCTCGATGGTTTCAAGAACGTCAACGACAGCCTTGGCCATAGCGTCGGCGACCGGCTGCTCGCCGTCGTTGCCGAGCGCCTTGCGAAGAGCGCCCGCGCAAGCGACACCGTCGCGCGGCATGGCGGCGACGAGTTCGTCATTGTGCTTACCGATGTCGACGAGTCGGCGCTGATCACCTGGATGGAGCGTGTACGCGCAACGATTGCCGAGCCCGTGGTGCTGGACGGCACCGAGCTCTATGTCGGCTGCAGCATGGGGGCGAGCCTCTCGCCCCAGGATGGGGAAGACGTCGAAACGTTGCTGAAGAAGGCCGATCTCGCGATGTATCGCGCGAAGGACATGGGCCGCAACACGTTCCAGTTCTATCAGCCGGAAATGAATACGAGCGCCGGCGCGCGGCTGAATCTCGAGAGGCGGCTGCGCCGCGCGCTGCGCGACGGCGAATTCGTGCTGCACTACCAGCCGCAGGTCGATATCGGGTCGGGCAAGATCGTCGGCATGGAGGCGCTCGTGCGCTGGCACGATCCCGAAGTGGGGCTCGTGCTGCCGTCCGCGTTCATTCCGTTTGCGGAGGAAAGCGGACTCATCGGGCCGCTTTCCGAATGGGTGCTGCGCGAAGCATGCCGGCAGAACAAAGCCTGGCAGGAAGAAGGCTTGCCGCCGGCGCGCGTGTCGGTGAACCTCTCGGCGCGCCAGTTCCAGCAGCGCAATATCGCGAAGCTCGTCATGTCGATCCTCGAGGAAACCGGCCTCGAGCCGCAGTATCTGGAGCTCGAGCTCACCGAGAGCACGATCATGCGCAACGCCGAAGAAGCCGTGATCATGCTCAACGAGCTGCACGCGCTCGGCATCGGCCTCGCGATCGACGACTTCGGTACGGGGTACTCGAGCTTGAGCTACCTCAAGCGTTTCCCGGTCGACCGGTTGAAGATCGACCGCTCGTTCGTCTCCGATATCGGCGCATCGAACGACGACGAAACGATCACCGCGGCGATCATCGCGCTCGCCCATTCGCTGAAGTTGCAGGTGATCGCCGAAGGTGTCGAGACCGCGGAGCAGCTCGATTTCCTGAAGCAGCGCGCCTGCAACGAAATGCAGGGTTTCTTCTTCGCGCGGCCGATGCCGCACGACGCGATTGCCGCGCTGTTGCAGCCCGACGCGACGACGCGTAATCGCTCCGCCGGCGACCGGCGCGATCTACGCGATTCTCCGCAACCTGCGTGAACCTACGCGAGCTCGGGCAGCTTGCGCGGGCGGCGCTCTTGATCGGTGGCGACGTAGGTGAGCTGCGCTTCGGTCACCTTGACGACTTCGTCGGCGAGGCGCATACGTTGGGCGTAAACCTCGACCGACACCGTCACCGACGTGTTGCCCGTCTTCACGATATCGGCGTAGAAGCTGAGAAGGTCGCCGACGAACACCGGCTGCTTGAAGATGAAACAGTTGACGGCCACTGTCGCGACACGGCCGTTCGCGCGGCGGCTTGCGGGAATGGAGCCGGCGATATCGACTTGCGCCATGATCCAGCCGCCGAATACGTCGCCGTGGACGTTGGCATCCGACGGTTGCGGCACCACGCGCAGCGCGCAGCTCTTTTGCGGAAGCTGGGTAGGGGAAAGGGTCATAAGTCCACCTTGAAAAGAGGAGCGACAGGCAAAGCGCGGGGCAAACACCGCCGGCCGGCTTCTGCGACAATGCGAAATCGCTAAATTGTACGGGCAAACGCGCGCGGGCGAGTGGGGTCGTGCGAGCCCCGCGCATGCCGTGCGCAGGCGCCCGCCGTTGTACGAACGTGCCGTTTTTTTTTGCGGCCCTTGCCACCGATTTCCATGCACCGCCACTCTCCTTTAGCGGAACCCGCGCCCGTCTCGACCGCTCCGCGGCGCGACTGGCAGACGATTCGCTCGCTCTTGCCCTACCTCGCGACGTACAAATGGCGTGTCGCGTTCGCGCTCAGCTGCCTGATCGGCGCGAAAGTCGCGAACCTCGGGGTGCCGATCGTCATGAAGCGCATCGTCGACGGCCTGTCCTCGGTGCAGCAGCTCACAGCGCTCGGCCGCGCCGAGCACGATCCGGCGATCGTGCTGGCGGGCGGCATCGGCTTGCTCGTGATCGCGTACGCCGCGGTGCGGCTCTCGACGTCGATGTTTACCGAGCTGCGCGAAATCCTGTTCTCGAAGGTGACCGAAAGCGCCGTGCGCGAGCTTGCGCTCAAAGTGTTTCGCCATCTGCACGCGCTTTCGCTGCGGTTTCATCTGGAGCGGCAAACGGGCGGCATGTCGCGCGACATCGAGCGCGGCACGCGCGGCATTCAGCAGCTGATTTCGTATTCCCTCTACAGCATCTTGCCGACGCTCGTCGAAGTCGGCCTCGTGCTCGTGTTTTTTGTCGTCAAGTACGAGGCCTACTACGCCTTGGTCGCGCTGCTCGCGCTCGCCGCTTACATCGTGTTTACGGTGAAGGTCACGGAATGGCGCACGCACTTTCGTCGCACGATGAACGAGCTCGATTCACGCGCCAACTCGCGCGCGATCGATTCGCTGCTCAACTACGAAACGGTCAAGTACTTCGGCAACGAAGAGTGGGAGGCGAAGCGCTACGATGAAAACCTGCAGCGCTACCGTGCAGCGGCGATCAAATCGCAGAATTCGCTGTCGGTGCTCAACTTCGGACAACAGACGATCATCGGCGTCGGGCTCGTGTTCATTCTGTGGCGCGCGACGCAGGGCGTCATGGCCGGGCGCCTCACGCTCGGCGATCTCGTGCTGATCAACACGTTCATGCTGCAGCTCTACATTCCGCTGAACTTTCTCGGCGTTGTCTATCGCGAGCTCAAGCAAAGCCTGACCGACATGGACCGCATGTTCACGCTGCTCGGCGCCGCGCGCGAGGTGCCCGATGCGGCGGGCGCGCCGCCGCTTGCGGTGCGTGGCGGCGAAGTGCGCTTCGAGCGCGTGCGTTTCTCGTACGATCCGGCGCGGCCAATACTCGAAGACGTGAGCTTCACGATCGCCGCCGGCACGACGACGGCCGTGGTCGGCGCGAGCGGCTCCGGAAAATCGACGCTCGCGCGGCTCCTCTTTCGCTTTTACGATCTCGATCGGGCGGCGGGCGGCGCGATCACGATCGACGGCCAGGATATCCGCGAGGTGACACAGGATTCGCTGCGCGTGTCGATCGGCATCGTGCCGCAGGACACCGTGCTCTTTAACGACACGATCTACTACAACATCGCGTACGGCAGGCCGACGGCCACGCGCGACGAAGTGATCGCGGCAGCGCGCGCGGCGCATATCCACGATTTCATCGAGAGCTTGCCGAAGGGCTATGACACGTCGGTCGGCGAGCGCGGGCTCAAGCTGTCGGGCGGCGAGAAGCAGCGGGTCGCCATTGCGCGCACGGTGCTCAAGAATCCGCCGATCCTGCTTTTCGATGAAGCGACTTCGGCGCTCGACTCTCGTTCGGAGCGCGCGATCCAGGGCGAGCTCGATCAGATCGCGCGCGGGCGCACGACACTCATCATCGCGCATCGACTTTCGACGGTCGTGCACGCGCAGCAGATCATCGTGATGGATCGCGGGCGCATCATCGAGCGCGGCACCCATGCCGAGCTGCTGAGCGCGGGCGGCCCGTTCGCGCAGATGTGGGCATTGCAGCAGCGCGCCGCGCGAAAGGAGGAGGCCGAACAGACCGCCGACGGCGAAGGTCGCTGAGCGTCAACGCCGATTTTGATCGACGTGCCATGCCTTGGGCAAGACAGAGCGCGGCACCGCCGCGTCAGCGCTCGTGGTCTTCGCGCGTGAGCCGCCGCTCGAGTTGCGCATCGAGCGAGCGCAATTGCTCGGGCGTCCCGACGTTCTCCCAAGGTCCTTCGTAGAGCTCGCCGCTCGCGCGGCCCGCGGCGATTGCGTCGCGGTAATACGGCTTGAGCGCGCGGCGCTCGCCGCGCGGCAGATCGCGAAACATCCGCGTGTCGTAAAGCCCGATATTGCCGAACGTGAAGCGCTTGCCGCCATCGAGCGAAAGCCGTCCTTGCTCGAGCGCGAAGTCGCCCTGCGGATGGAACGGCGGATTGGGCACCATCACGAGATGCATGCCCGGCTGCGCCATCGACGCAAGCCGTTGCGCGGGCGCAGCGAGGCGCGCGTAATCGAAGTCGCAGTAGATGTCGCCGCTCACCGCCGCGAACACCTGCGCGCCGTCGCCATCTTCGATAAGCGGCAGCGCTTGCGCGATGCCGCCCGCCGTCTCGAGCGCGGTGCCTTCGGGCGAGTACGCGATGCGCACGCCCCAGCGCGAGCCCTCGCCGAGCGCCGCTTCGATCCGCTCGCCGAGCCAGGCGTGATTGATGACGATCGTCTCGAAGCCCGCGCGGGCGAGCCGCTCGATCTGCCAGACGATCAGGGCTTTGCCGCCCACCTCAAGCAGCGGCTTCGGGCATGCATCGGTGAGCGGACGCATCCGTTCGCCGCGCCCCGCCGCGAAGATCATCGCCGTCTTTAATTTGGTGTTCATCGTAAAACTGGCCGGTTCTCGAAAGTTGCTGGTTGCCGCCGCCCGCTCAAAACGTGTAGCCGATGTCAACCGCGCGCCCGTCGAGCTCATCGATGAGCTTCGCAAACGGCGCGAGCGGACGGTAACGCTCGCTTACCTTGCGCGCGTAACCGATGAAGCGCGGCAGATCGTCGAGGTAGCGCGGCTTGCCGTCACGGTGATGTAACCGCGCGAACAGGCCAAGAATCTTGATGTGCCGCTGCAGACCCATCCACTCGATCTGGCGGTAGAACTCGCCGAAGTCGGCATCGACGGGCAGGCCCGCCTTTTTTGCGCGCTCCCAGTAGTAGGCGAAGCAATCGAGCTCGAACGCCTCGTCCCAACTGATGAACGCGTCGCGCAAAAGCGATGCGACGTCATACGTGATCGGGCCGTGAACCGCATCCTGGAAGTCGAGCACGCCGGGATTGCGCTCGCAGATCATCAGGTTGCGCGGCATGAAATCGCGCAGCATGTACACCTGCGGTTGCGCGCGTGCGCTCGCGATCAAGAGCGCGAAAGTGCGATCGAGCACGCCGCGGGTCTTGTCGTCGACTGCGCGGCCGAGATGGCGCGAGATGTACCACTCGGGCATCAACTCCATTTCGCGGCGCAGGAACGCTTCGTCGAACGGCGGCAATACGCCCTCTTTGGACACGAGCTGCCAGCGGATCAGCGCATCGAGCGCATCGCGCATCAGTGGTCGCGCGCTGGCGGTGTCGCTCGAATCGAGTGTCGAGATGTAGGGCTTCGTGCCGAGATCGGTGAGGAGCATGAAGCCTCGATCGAGATCGCACTCAAGGACGCGCGGCACGTGGACATCCGCTGCGGCGAGCAGGCGTGCGACATCGGCGAATTCGCGGCATTTTTCGGGCGGCGGCGCATCGACGGCAATCAGCGACGCGCCATGCTCGCATGCGCTCGCGAGCCGGAAATACCGGCGAAAACTGGCATCGGCCGAAGCGGGGTGAAGCGTGGCGAGCTCGAGCCCATAGCGGCGCTCATGGGTGCGAAGCCAGGCAACGAGGGCTTCGCGGCGGGCGTCGGTGGGGGGTGTATTCGTCATGACGGAGGCGGGTGAAACGTCTTGCCATATAATACCCGACGACTTTTTCTGTTGTGCCCCGTGTCGGCCATTGCACGGTCCCGTTTGACCGCCCGCCGTCTCGCACATCGAGTGCTTCGTGCGCGACAGACCGCCACGCCCGGGCGGTGGAGCGTGTTCGTGCGAGTGCCGTGCTTGGCTGCCGGGCCGACCCGCGAATCGATACATGCCGCCTAGACAGCTACTCCGAACAAAAACTTCCGGCAATGCCATGCCGCGTATGAGGCGGCTCGTCGCGGCGTTGATCGCCGCGCCGGGCTTGTTGCCGTCGGCATCGCACGCGCAGCTCTCGGGTGCCGCCGCGGCGCCGCAGCAGATTGACGCGCCGTGGGGCCTGAGGCTCACGCCGCAGCTCGAGGAGCATCCGCTGCAACCGGGCAGCGAGCCCGCGACTTTCGTGCTCGGCGATCACACGAGCGGTACCGCGGATCAGGACCTGGCGGCGAAAGGCTCGGCCGAAGTTCGGCGCAATGTGGCCGTGATCAAGGCCGATGCGCTTCACTACGACCAGGACACCGACAAGGCCGATGCGTACGGTCAGGTGCGCGTGATCAACAACGGCGTGCTGTTCGCCGGGCCTGAAGCGCACTTGAAAGTGGAAGCGAATCAGGGCTACATGACGCAGCCCAAATATCACTTCAACTTGACCGGTGGCTCGGGCAGCGCGGAGCGCGTGGATCTGCTCGACAGCGAGCGTTCGGTTTTCAAGCACGGGACTTATACGGCGTGCCAGTGCCAGTCGCATCCGGCCTGGTACATCAAGGGCAGCGAGTTCGACTTCGATACGGGTGCCGACCTGGGCGTGGCGCACAACGGTGTGCTGTTCTTCCAGGGCGTGCCGATCTTCGGCAGTCCCTGGCTATCGTTTCCGTTGAGCGGTGAGCGGCGCAGCGGGTTTTTGCCGCCGCTTTTCTCGGTGAGTTCGACAAACGGCATCGAATTTTCTTTGCCGTATTACTTCAACATCGCGCCGAACCGGGATTTGACGCTCACGCCGCGGATCATCTCCAGACGTGGGGTGCAGACGCAGGCATCGTTCCGCTATTTGTCGCCGACCTATTCCGGATCGCTGACGGCCGAG
>DASZGN010000418.1:0-1512 GCA_035938775.1 Trinickia sp. | reverse complement strand
CAACTGTGCGGCATCGGCCGCACTGCGCGCATAGGCGCGCTTCACGTGCAGCGGAGGAGGTGGATCGTCTTTTTGGTTACCTTCTTGGTTGCCTTGCTGCTTTGAGTCAATGACGGCGTTTGTTTCAAGCGCAAGCGTTTCCAAATCGGAAATCGTCAATGCCAGATACGGATGCTTGCGAAAACCGAGCACCGCGCGTTGAGTGGCGTCGTAATCAAATGCCGCACCCGGGGTCATGGCTGCGAGCGTCTGCTTCAACGCGAGAAACGCCGCGTCGCCTTGGTCCTTTGCCATGGAGGCATACGGAAGCTTGTCGTTCGAGTCGAACGCAAGGCCCAATATCCAGCGCAGCATATTGCGGTACGCCTCGGGCGGTACCGCATTCGCCTGGTAGACCAGCAACTCCGACACCCAGGTCAGCATCTCGAGCAGCGTAATGCCCGGGTCCGATTCGTTGTGATCGGTCCACTTTGCCGTGTAATGCGGAATACGACGCACCAACTCCGCAAGTAATTGCGGGCCTTGGACGGTGTCGAGATCGGGCAGCTCGAATGACATGATCAGCCCGCCTCAAATTGAACAGCGATTGTTCCGGCGCAGGGCAATGCGAGCTTGGTCTGCGCCAACCCAGGGGCTTTGCCGAGCTTGGCGTCGCTCCTTGCATCTCCGTTCAGCACAAGCGCACTCACGCGCTCAATGCCGATATCCGACATGCCAGACAAGAAACTCACGAAAGCAGTCCGCCGTACCGGTTCACCAAATTCCCAACCGGTGCCGAGTGCGCCGCCATGCACCGGGTGCATAAAATCGCGAATACGCTCGGCGACGTCTAGCGCAAGCGCATTCCATTGATCGCGCGGCTTAGCCGTCCGCAAGGTGACATCGACGTTGATCGACACGAACACCGGCGCGCACACATCGATACGCGCAACAAGCGGAGCCAGGCAACGCTCGCACACAAAGCGCGACACATCGCTCAACAACTCGACTGGCGGGCTCGGCTGGGGTTCATCGGCTACCATGAGCACGGCGATTTCAACACGCCGCCCATGATTGGCTTCGCTCGCGTTTTCGACCGTCGTGCTCGTGACGCTTTCGGCCGCGCGTGCGCGTCGAATGCGCGGGCTCGCGGCAACGGCCAACGTCTCGAGATCATCGAGGGTCACCGCGCATCCGTTTGCGCGCGCAAGCGCCGGCCCGCGCACCAGCAAATCGTCAGTCGTGTCCCCATCCACGCCGCCGCGCGCCGCTATCCGGTTGATCACGCCCGCAATGCCCGGGATGCCGGGGCGCAGCAACGTAAGCGCACCGGCCGCGACATATCCCGCGCTGCCCTGCGCCGTGTCGTAGCTTTGCGCCATCACATTGTCGTGGCCGTTCGGCGGAATCATGCCGTTACGGCCGTCGCCGAACGTGATTCGGCCGCTTTGGCCATCGAGCCTGTAGACGCGATCAGTGGGGCCCGTTGTTGCGAAGCTGTCCACGCGCTGCCAGACATGCGCGACTTCATTG
>DASZGN010000417.1:0-22692 GCA_035938775.1 Trinickia sp. | reverse complement strand
TAGCACGGCAATATGCAATACGAAGTGAGAGCGCTCTCGCCGGAGAATCAGATCATCGCCCTCGTCATCGACGCGCAGGACGAAGACGACGCGCGCGCTCAGGTCGAAGCCCGCGGTCTGCATGTGACGCGGCTCGCCCCGCTGCGCACCCTGCGACGGCCCGCCGCTTCACGTGGCGGCATTTCGCTCGTGCTGTTCAGCCAGGAACTGCTGGCGCTCTTGATGGCGGGTCTTTCCATCGTCGAGGGGCTGGAGGCCCTGCTGGAACGCGAAGGCGGTGCCCGGCTGCGCGGCGTGCTGGGGCGGCTGCTCTCAGGGCTGCGTGAAGGCAAGCGCTTATCGAGCCTTCTGGCCGAGCAACCAGATGTGTTTCCCCCGCTTTACGTCGGCATCGTGCGTGCGGCCGAAGGCACGAGCGACTTGCCGCGCGCGCTGCAACGCTACGTCGATTACCAGGCGCGCATCGACATGGTGCGCAACAAGCTCGTCAGCGCCGCGATCTATCCGAGCATTCTGCTTGTCGTCGGTGGCAGCGTCGCGACCTTTTTGATCGCTTTTGTGGTGCCGCGCTTCGCGACGATCTACGAGGGCACGGGCAGGTCGCTCCCGTGGATGTCACAGGTGCTGCTCAACTGGGGCAAGTTTGCCTCGGCCCATGGCCTGCCGCTTCTCGCCGCGGCCATTGCCATCGCGGTTGCGGGCGGAACAGCCGTGCGCGCCGCCATCGCCAAGGCGGGCCTCGTGAGTCTCTTGGGCCGCGTTCCGCTACTGGGGCCGCACTTGCGCATCTACCAACTATCGCGGCTCTATATGACGCTCGGCATGCTGCTCGAAGGGGGTATCCCCATCGTCGCCGCGATGGAAACGGCCGGCGGGACGATTTCGCCGGCCTTGCGCGAGGGGCTGATGCAGGCCCGTGCCGCGGTGCAGTCCGGCGAGACGTTGTCCAGCGCTTTTCAGGCCCAGGGCCTAACGACGCCTATCTCGTTGCGCATGTTGCGCGTCGGCGAGCGCTCCGGGGAAATGGGCAACATGCTCACACAATCGGCGGCGTTTTATGACGGCGAGATCACGCGCTGGATCGATCGCTTCACCCGTTCGTTTGAACCGCTTTTGATGTCGGCGATCGGCCTCGTCGTAGGCACGATCGTCGTACTGCTTTATATGCCCATCTTCGATCTCGCGGAAGGTCTCTCATGACGATGCGAGAGACGATCGCGCCGATGCTCGACGCCGAGCTGTTGTCGCGCGCGCGTGCGGCCGCATCGGCCACGCAGCGCCACATCGTGGCCGAGCTCGAGGCCCTGACCGGCATCGAGCCGCGCCAACTGCTGCAGGCGCTCGCGCAGCAACTCGCGATGCGCGTCATCGAGACCGCCGAGATGCTCGCGCTCAAGCCGGCCTTCGACCGCGTGCCGCTTTCGCGTGCGATGCAACGCCGCTGCGCGATGCTGCGCGGCCCGGACGATGTCTTCATCGGCGTGCTGACTAGCCCGTTCGATCTCGACTTGCAGACGTGGCTCGCCGCGCAGGCGCGCGCGACGATCGACGTGCGGCTCGCGCTGCCATCCGATCTCCAGGCGTACCACACCCGGATGGAGGAGTCGGCGCGCGCCATCGACAGCCTCGTGACCGACGGCGGCGAAGCGCAGGCCGACGGACGCACGACGCAGGTGCTGTCGTTCCAAACGGTGAGCGAGGCGGCGAGCCCGGCCGTGAAGCTGGTGAATTCGACGCTTTACGACGCGCTCAAGGCCGGCGCTTCCGACATCCACATGGAGAGCACGGCGAGCGGTCTCGCCTTGAAATACCGCGTGGACGGTGTGCTCGACGCGGCGGCGACCATCAACGGCGTGGAGACGGCGGAGCAGGTGATATCGCGGCTGAAGGTGCTGGCGGAACTGGATATCGCCGAGCGGCGCGTGCCGCAGGACGGCAGCTTCCGCGTGGCGGCGGGCGGGCGCGACATCGACCTGCGCGTGTCCATCATGCCGAGCATTCACGGCGAAGACGCGGTGATCCGGATTCTCGACAAGCGCGCCATGATCGAAGCCTATGGTTCGCTGACGCTCGAGGCGCTCGGCTACGACAGCGAATCGCTGGTGGCGCTGCGCGCGCTGGCGGAAGAACCGTACGGCATGCTGCTCGTCACCGGCCCCACGGGCTCGGGCAAGACGACGACGCTCTATGCGGCGCTGACGGAAATTCACAACGGCCGCGACAAGATCATCACGATCGAAGACCCGGTCGAATACCAACTGCCCGGCATCTTGCAGATCCCCGTCAATGAGAAGAAGGGGCTGACTTTCGCGCGCGGTCTGCGCTCCATCCTGCGGCATGACCCGGACAAGATCATGGTGGGCGAGATACGCGACCGGGAAACGGCCGAGATCGCCGTGCAGTCGGCGCTCACGGGCCACCTCGTGCTGACGACGGTGCACGCCAACAACGTATTCGACGTGTTCGGCCGCTTCAGCCACATGGGCATCGACCCTTACGCGTTTGTGTCGGCGCTGAACGGCATCTGGGCGCAGCGTCTTTTGCGCGTCAACTGCACGCACTGTGCGGCACCGTATGTTCCGAGCGACGCCGAACTGGCGCGCCTCGGGCTGACCCGCGCCGAAGTCGCCGACTTTGACTTCCGGCAGGGCACCGGCTGCGGCGACTGCCGTGGCACCGGCTATCGCGGCCGGCGCGCGATTGCGGAAATCCTGATTCTCGACGACGAGATACGCGACATGGTGGTGGAAAAGCAGCCGATTCGAGTGATCAAGGAGGCGGCCCGCAAGAATGGCACGCGCCACTTGCGCGAGGTGGCGCTGAACGTGGTCAAGCGCGGCGAAACGACGCTCGCCGAAGTGAAGCGAGTGACGCTCAATGCTTGATCGGTTGAAGCGGATCCGGCTACGCCGCGGACACTGCCGGCTCGGCCTGTCGCGCGAGGGTGTCTCGGTGCGACGCATGGGCGCCTCGCGCAAATCGACGCCGGTTCTGGCGGAGCGGCCACTGCCCGATCCGGGTGAAGCGGCGCCGGACGTGCTGGCCGGGCAAATCGAAGCTGCGCTCGACGCGGCTGGCGGCAGTGGGCTGCCTGTGTACGTAACGCTTGGCGACGATCTCGTGCGCTACTTCATCGTCACGCCGCCGGGTAACAGCGCGCGCATGCAAGACCTGCGCGCCGCCGCCGCGGTGCGCTTTCAAGTGCTTTACGGCGAATCGGTCTCGGCCTGGCAGCTTGTCGCCGATTGGCACGCCGCCGCGCCGTTTCTTGCCTGTGCGGTTTCGCAGCGTATCTCTACGGCACTGCAGATTGCGGTGGCGAATCAGCGCGGGTGCCTCGTATCAGTGGCGCCAAACTTCGTCGCCGCGTGGAATCGCTCGCGCCGACACGTCGGAGCCGATGCGTGGCTCGCGACGCTCGGCGACGGCGCACTGACGCTCGGCCTCGTCGCCGATGCCGCAACGCCCCGGCTTGCAGCTGTACGCACGCTCGCGCTCCCTGAGAAGGCCCCGCCAATGGCATGGCTGCGCGAGCAAGTGGCGCGCGCGGCCTTGCTCGACAACTTGCCGGCGCCCTCCCTACTGCACGTCCACGGTCCGCAGCTCGACGCTTGGAAAGAGAGCGCGGCGCCGTCCGGCGACGCGGGCATGACCGTTCGCTGGTGCGCGCCCGGCAATGCGCCGCCCGGACTCCACGGCAGCGGTGCATCGGCGGCGGCGCAGCTCGCATGGAGCGGCGCGACGCCATGAAACGCTTGCACCTCGACCTCGCGCCCTTCAGCTTGCGGCGCGAGCTGTATCGGATACCTCCAGCCGCACGCGCGCTGGCTCTGGCCGGGCTGCTGCTGTGCGTGGTCGCTGGCTTTCGCGCGCAAAAGCTGCTCGTGCGGCTCGACTCGCTCGACAGCCAGGCGGCGCAGCTTGCCGCGCGCGCGGAGCGATTTGCCCGCTCGTCGATGACGCTGAAAAGCGAGCCGATCGACGCAAAGCAGGGCGCGGCGGTCAATGCGGCCGTGGCCCGCCTCAACCTGCCCTGGAACGACATCCTTAACGCTCTTGAAGCCGCCACGCCTTCGCAGGTCGCGCTTCTCTCGATCACACCGGAACCTGGCCGCGAGCTGCTCAGGATCGAAGCGGAGTGCAACGACAGCAAGGCCATGATCGACTACCTGAAGGCGCTCGAGCAGCAGCCGCTCTTCGGACGCGTCAACTTGGTCAAGCACGAGCTCGTCAAGGATGGTACGGACGGCGTCATCCGCTTTCACATCGAAGCGCAATGGCGGGGGGCGGGATCATGACGATGCCGAATCTCGCGCAGGGCCTGTTGTGGCTGCGTCTGAATCTGGCGCGATCCAGCACGGGTGCGCTATTGGCCGGCGCCCTGATGCTGGGGGCTGCCTTGCTGTGGTTCGCACTGCTGCCTGGTATGGCGGCTCACGTCGATCAGCACGCGCGCGCCGTGGCGCAAGCACGCTCGGCGCCGCCGCCGAAGCCCGTCATTTCGGCACCGGCTCTGGCTGCCGAGCGGCTGGCTGCCTTTTATGCGGCGCTGGGCGACGCGGGGCACACCGAGGAGGTCGTCACCCGCCTGTTCGAAGCCGCCTCCGAAACGGGCGTCGTCTTGGACAAGGCCGAGTACAAGCCGGCCCACGATGTCGCCGGGCGCTTCGACACGTATACGATCATCTTGCCTGCGAAGGGCGACTATGTTCGCCTGCGGCGCTTTAGCGAGAAAGTTCTCCTGACGGTCCCGTACGCCGCGCTCGACGATATGCGTTTCAAGCGAAACTCGGCCAACGAACAGGCCGTCGAGGCCAGCCTGCGTTTTACCGTATTTCTGCGCTCTGAGGGATCGGCGTCGGCGCGGACATCGGCGTCGGCACCCGCAGCCAAATCGGTAGCTGCAGCTTCATCGTTACCTGCGTCGGCATCGGCATCGGCGTCGGCGTCGGCATCGGCGCCTGCATCGGCGTCTGCGCCTGCACCGGCGTCGAAAACGGCACCGGCATCCGCTTCAGCTTCGACATCTAAATCGGCATCGACCCCGACTGCCGCGCGTGCCGCGGCAACCGAGGTGCGGCGATGAAGCGCAAGCACATCATCCTCGCGGCGCTCTTTGTCCTAAGCGCGGGACTTCTCGTATTCGCCGACAAAAACCCGGCGGACCCGGTCGTAGAAGCCGCGCCGCACGCCAGTGCGCGAGCCGCGACGCCGCCTGCCCGGTCCGGTGGCGCCGGACCCATCGTGAGCATTGCGGCGCTGCGCCCACGCGCCGAGCTTGTCGGCTCGGCTGACGGCGAGCACCACGCACTGTTCGGCACCCTGTCCTTGGCGCCGCCGCTACCTTCCGCGGCGCCTGCGAACGCGGCCGTACCGCCGCTGCCGACTTCGCCGCCGGTGCCCAGCATGCCGTTCGCCTACATCGGCAAGCAGGCGGCGGATGGCAGATGGGAGGTCTATCTGGCGCGCGGGGACGACACCCTGATCGTGCGCGAGCGGGACGTCATCGACGGGACGTACCGTGTCGACGTGATCAGCCCCCCGACCATGACGCTCGTCTATTTGCCCCTGAAACTGGCCCAGACGCTGGATATCGGCAGTGCCGACTGACCCGCGCCATACGAGGAAAGAACCGTTGCGTACGCAATTTTTGAGACGAAACAAACTTCAAGCCCCGTCCGGCTTCGCGATGCGCAAGCGGCCGTGGCTTGCGCTCATCATCGCGCTTCCGGTGCTTCTGGCCGGCTGCGCGGCGCAACAGGCTTATCGCGACGGTCAGCAGTTCGTGGCCGAAGGCAAGATCGACGAAGGGCTGGCGAAGTTGGAGGAGGCGGTCAAGCGCGAGCCGCAAGATGCGAAATACCGCTCCACCTGGCTTGCGGAGCGCGAACACGCGCTCGCACGCTTTGACGAGCAGGGTGACCACCTTGCCGTGAACGGCGCGCGTGACGCTGCACGCAAGGCATACCAGCATGCGCTCGCCATCGAGCCCGCCAACGAGCGCGCGCTGGCGGGCATCGCTGCGCTCGAAAACGGGGCACGAATCGATGCGCTCCTTGCTCGCGCAGAGGCATTGGCCGCGAAGCAGCAGACCGACGAAGCACACCGTGTGCTCGCCACAGTGTTGACCGAAGCGCCGACGAACCCGCGCGCGCTTGCGTTGCAGCGCAAGCTTGGTGCCGACACGGGTGTCGCACGCGTCGAGGCGGCGCTGGCGAGCGCCTACCGCAAGCCGATTCGTATCGATTTCAAAGACGCTCCGCTCAAGCAGGTGTTCGAGGTCATCTCGCGCAGCTCGGGGCTGAACTTCTTGTTCGACAAAGAGGTGAAGACGGACCAGCGTACGTCGATCTTCCTCAAGAACAGCACGATCGACGCGACCGTGCGCTACGTGCTCGCGACGAATCAGCTCGCGCAGCAGGTGCTCGACGAGAACACGGTTCTGATCTACCCCAACACGCCCGCGAAGCTGAAGGACTATCAGGAACTGGCGGTGCGCACTTTCTTCCTCTCGAATGCCGATGCGAAGACGATTGCCAACACGCTCAAGACGATCGTGAAGTCGCACGATGTCGTTGCCGACGAGAAGCTCAACATGGTGATCGTGCGCGACACGCCAGACGCCATCAAGATGGCGGAAAAGCTCGTCGCGCTCGAGGACGTCGCGGAGCCGGAAGTGATGCTCGAGGTGGAGGTGCTGGAAGTGCAGCGCAACCGCCTGGAAAATCTCGGCATTGCTTGGCCGAGCTCGGTCTCGGTGACACCGACGCCGATTGGCACCGCGATCGGCTCCCTCGGCGGCGGAAGCAACAACACCGGGAGTTCGGTGGGATCGCCGAACGGTTCATTCGGCTCGTCATCGTCGAGCGGCACAGGCGCATCGCCCGCGCTCGCGCTCAGCGACCTGCTGCACCAGACAACTCACACGCTCGGTGTCTCGTCATTGCAGGCCACGGTGAACGCGAACCTGCAAGATTCCGACGCCAAATTGCTGACCAACCCGCGTATCCGCGTGCGCAATCACGAAAAGGCCAAGATCCTGATCGGTGAGCGCGTGCCGAACATTACGTCGACGGCGACCTCCACGGGCTTCGTCTCGCAGTCGATCAACTATCTCGACATCGGCCTTACGCTGAACGTCGAGCCGACGATCTACCTCGACGACACGGTCGGCATCAAGGTATCGCTCGAGGTCAGCAGCCTGCTCAACCAGATCACAGGCTCGTCCGGCACGACCGCCTACGAGATCGGCACGCGTACGGCCAGCACCGTGCTGCAACTGAAAAACGGCGAGACCGACGTGCTGGCCGGTCTGATCGACAGCCAGGAACGCACCTCCGGCAACAAGCTGCCCGGCTTCGGCCAACTCCCCGTCCTCGGGCGACTGTTCGGAGCGACCACGGACGACGACAAGAATACGGAAATTGTCTTGTCGATCACGCCGCACCTGGTCCGCAACATCCAGCGTCCGGATGCCAATCTTGCGTACTTCACGGCCGGCACGGAATCGAACATGCAAAGCATGATCCAGTCGAACGGGCTCCCCGCCAACGCGCCTTCGAGCTCGCCGAGCTCAGCCTCGTCAGGCGGGGACGCCGGCCACGCGGCGTCGAACGCTTCGCAATCAGGGATGAATGGCGCATACGGCAACGGCGCATACGGCAACGGCGCGTACGGCAACGGCGCATACGGCAACGGCGCGTACGGCAACGGCGCATACGGCAACGGCGCATACGGCAACGGCGCGTACGGCAACGGCGCGTACGGCAACGGTGCATACGGCACGGGTAACGGCTCATACTACGGCGGCGACGGAGCCCCGTACGTGGGCGGCGGTGCCGCGCCCCAGGTGGGCACGGCCCAGATGTCGATCCAAGGGCCGCCGCAGGTCAAGGTGGGCGATTCGGTTACGGTGGCGTTGATGATGCAGGCGGACCAGCCCGTGACGAGCGTGTCCACGACCGTGAGCTATGACAGCACGAAGCTGCAGTTCGCCGGCGCGAGCGAAGGTGACTTCCTCAAGCAAGGCGGAGGGGCGACCAGCTTCTCCAATCGATTGGGTCAGGGCCAACTGATCTTGGCCGACTCGGCCCCGGGCGGCACCGGTGGTACCGGTCAGGGCACGTTCGCCGTTCTTACCTTCCGCGCGCTGGCGGCGTCTTCGCAAACGTCGATCCAGGCCCAGCCCGGCTCCCTTATCGGCGTGAACGGTGCGCCTGTCACGATGGCGCCGCCATCGGCGTACACCTTCGGGGTGATTGGGACGCCATGAAGAGCGGCCTTGGCCATGGCGCAACGGGCCGCACGCGTGGCGGCGCGGCGGCCGGCTTTACGCTGATCGAGCTCTTGGTGACCCTCGCCATTCTCGGCGTGCTCGCCTCGATGACCGTGCCCGTGGCGCAGGTCATGCGCCAACGCGAACGCGAGCAGGAGTTGCGACTCGCCTTGCACGAAATACGCGACGCCATCGACGCTTACAAGGTCGCGAGCAAGGAAGGGCGTGTGGCCAAGGAAGCGGGCGCGACGGGCTATCCGCCGAGTCTCGATGTGCTCGTCGACGGCGTGGAGGACCAGACCGATCCGAAGGGACACAAGCTGTACTTCCTGCGCCGCATCCCGCGCGACCCGATGAACAACGACTCTCAGCTCGACGACGCCGCCACGTGGGGCAAGCGCAGCTATGCGAGCGAGGCGGACGACCCGCAGGAAGGCGACGACGTGTACGACGTCTACACGACCTCCAAGGCCGTCGGGCTCAATGGCATTCCCTACCGAAAGTGGTGACACCGATGAAACGGCGCTTGCGCACTGGGGCGGGCTTCACGCTGATCGAGCTGCTGCTTGTCCTGTCGATAATCGCGCTGATGCTTACGATTGCATTGCCGCATTACTTCCATTCGATCGATGCGTCGAAGGAGAAAATCCTCGCGGAGAATCTGCACGTAACGCGCGACGCGATCGACAAGTTCTACGGCGACGTGGGACGGTATCCGGATTCGCTGGACGAGCTCGTGGAGAAGCATTATCTGCGGTCGATGCCTATCGATCCGATCACGGACAGCACCACGACCTGGCAGATCGTGCCGCCCGACGAGCAGTTCCCCGGCAAGGTCTATGACATCAAGAGCGGCGCACCTGGCAGCACGCTCGACGGAAAGCCGTACGAGGCGCTATAGCCATGCGAGGCGGCAGCGGTCACGCGCGCACGGTGCAAGGGGGCTTCGCGTATCTGGCGCTGTTGATCTCGATCGCCATCATTGGCGTGGCGGCTGCCGGCGCGATTCAGCTGGGCGAAATCTATCAGCGTCGCATGGCCGAGAAAGAACTGCTCGTTGTCGGCGGAGAATTTCAGCGCGCGCTGCTGAGCTATACCGAGAACACACCGCTGGGCCAACCGATCCAACCCCGCACGCTCGATGACCTCCTGACCGACCCGCGCTACCCGAATCCGGTGCACCACTTGCGCAAGCTCTACGCGGACCCGATGACGGGCAAGGCGGATTGGGTGCTGGTCAAGGGGATCGATGGGCAGACCATTGTGGGCATTCACAGCGCGTCCATAGCGCATCCGATTCAGATCGCGCATTTTCCCAGAGAATTTCAGGGGTTCGAGGACAAGAAAAGTTATACGCAGTGGGTGTTTATCGCGCGACGTCCTGAGTTGATGCAGGGGCAGAGGCCAGTGAACGTGCCGACTTCGGTAGGTGCAACCATCCCGGCAGATGGGACGGCACCGATAGGTGGGACGACCTCGATAGGCGGAGGCGGAACTAACTCGATAGGCGGAACGACTCCGACGGGTGGAACGGCCCCGATAGGTGGAACGACCCCGTTTGGCGGAACGACTCCAATCGGTGGAACGACTCCATTCGGTGGAACGACTCCATTCGGTGGGACGCAGTAACGCGATGCAGCGCTTTGAGGTTCAGGATGAGTGTCGCTAAGTCAACGCTAAGTCGAGTGACGTTCTCGAAGTCATTGACCGTCAGCGTCATCTATTTCCTTGCGCTCCCGGCGTTCTTCGTTGCCGCGGCGAGCGCGCAGGCGCTGGCGCGACAGCACTGCGATGACCTCGCCGGTGCTCGCGCCGGCGGGAATTTCATTGCGGATGACCTTCGGTACCATGGGCAGCCCCGCGCGTTGCCTGCGTAGCGCCTTTGCTATGGCACTGCGGCACTCCTCTCCGTGACAATCCCATTCGTCACGAATTCTTTCGCAGTAACGGCACTTGTCCATGCCGAATAGTCTAACCGCATTCGCAAACGGCTTGTCACCGCGCATGGGGCGGCAGTGCGCGCCGCGCCGAGCATGTGTATTGCCGCGGAGTCTTGAGCGCATTTGAGAAGTAGGCCCGCGCGGGAAGAATCGTACGAGTCTTGCCGGCAGTACCGTTCGCGCTGCCCGCCGCCATTCTTCGGGGTCGGGCGCGCCCGATGGCCAATTACTGACTTACGAGTCTCGGGGTGACCGCGGCCGGGCTTGCCACCGCGATTTCGTGGCAGATGACGCTGTCTTGAACGATGGCGCACATCACGACGAGCAGCGCGGCCGCGATAGTCCAAAGTGTGCAATAGCCAAGGATTTTCATTGACGAGCACTCCTGCCGTTGAAAAAACGTCGGCGCAACGTCGAGGCGTTGCTCGTCAGCTATATACCAATCGCTTTCGACCCTCCAAGGGCGCGCAAACGAGCCCACATGCTGGGCGCAAAGGAGATTCGCACCACATTCAACGCAGTTGCGCGGCGGCCACGAGCAAGACCATGCTGCCGATCGCTCCATCGAGCACTCGCCATGCGGCCGCCTTGCGAAACAACGGGGCAAGGAGCCGCGCGCCATAGCCCAAAGCCACGAACCAGATCAGGCTCGCCAGCATCGCTCCAAGTGCGAACGCCGTGCGCGAACCTTGCGGCTCGCGGGCGCCCGCCGTGCCGATCAGAAGCACGACATCGACATACACGTGCGGGTTCAGCCACGTGAACGCGAGCGTCATCAGCACGATGGACCACGCGCTTTGCCGCGGCACGTTGGCGGCGCGATTTTCGGCGCCCGCATCGATGACGGCGTGCCCGGGCCGCCACGCGCGCCGCAATGCGGCAATGCCGAACCACGCGAGATAGGCGAGCCCGACGTACAGCACGGCCTCGACAAATCGCGGGTAGCGTGCGGCAAGCGTCGCGGCGCCGCTTACGCCCGCGGCGATAAGCAGAAGATCGGATGCGCAGCAAAGGACGACGATCTTGCCTACGTGCGAGCGCATGATCCCTTGGCGTAGCACGAATGCGTTTTGTGCGCCGATGGTCACGATCAACGATGCCGACAGCGCAAATCCGTGCGAAAAAGCGATCCAGTTCATGGCGATTCAGTAGACGAGCAATGCGAACGACGGTAGTCTGACCTGATCACCGAAGTAAGAAAAGCTAATTCATCTAACGCTGCTTAAGGATTGCTAATGCTCGACTACGCATTGCTCGACGCCCTTGCCGCGGTCGTGCGTCATGGCTCTTTCGATCGCGCGGCGAGCGAGCTCAACGTCACCCCGTCGGCGGTGTCGCAGCGCGTGAAGTTGCTCGAAGAGCGCGTCGGAAGCGTGCTGGTCAAGCGTGGGCAACCGTGCGTGGCGACGGCGTCGGGCGCATTGCTCTGCCGCCATACCGAGCGCGTGCGACTGCTCGAAGCCGACCTGAACGCGCATATGCCCTCCGTGCCGTGCGGCGCTTTTGCGCAGACATGGCCCGCGCTACGCGTTGCGGTGAACGACGACAGCGTGGGCACTTGGTTCGTCGATGCCGTTGCCGCGTTCTGCGTGCAACGGCAAATGCTGCTCGATCTCGTGATCGACGATCAGGACTACACGGCGCAACGCATACGCGACGGAAGCGTGCAGGGCGCCGTGACGACGCAAGCCGAGCCCGTGCAGGGCTGCCGCTCGACACGGCTTGGCAGAATGCGCTATCTGGCCGTCTGCGCCCCGGGGTTCTTCGAGCGGTACTTTGCGCTTGGCGTCAATCGAGATTCGCTGAGACGCGCGCCATGCGTCGTATTCAATGCCAAGGACGCGCTCCAGAAGCGCTTCATGCGCCGCATTACGCGCGCGGAGCTGGAGCCGCCGCAGCACTGGATGCCCCACGTTGGCGGGTACTTGCGCGCATGCGTGACGGGCCTGGGCTGGGGTATGTGTCCGGCGCAGATGGTCGGGGAGCGGCTTGCGGCGGGAGAACTCGTCGAATTGCTGCCGGGCCGGCACCTCGATATCGACCTGTACTGGCAAAGCTGGCGTTTATCGATCGGCTGGCTCGACGAGTTTGGAGCGATGCTGAAAAGGCGCGCCGGCGAGTTTCTCGATTGACTGCTCTGCCGTGGTGCGCGCCGCTTAGGGAATGCCCCAATTCGGCGCAGTCTATGCGGGGTAGTCGCGGTAAACCCTCAAGGGTCGAACTTTTTGAGCGATAGACTATCGGCTCTGGCAACATAGAGTCGTTTTCTTACAATAAATGCACGTCGAGCCTTGCATGGGGCCCAAGTAAGCGCCGCCAAAGCGCTAACCTGGGCCGACACACCCTCCCCGATGCATTCGGGCGCAATGCGCGGCGCAAACAATTATTCAGTCGGTAAAATCGCACCCCTATGGTTTCAAACGTTGAAAACGTACCCCAAGCAGCGGATCTGGGCGGCAAGATACGCGCGCTGCGTCACCGGCTCGGCCGCACGCTCGACGACACGGCGACGGCGGCGGGCATCTCCAAGCCGTTTCTCTCGCAAGTGGAACGCGGGTTGGCCACACCGTCGCTGACTTCGCTCGCCGGGATTGCCGGTGCGCTCGGCGTGACGTTGCAGTACTTTGTCGACACGCCAAGCGAGGAACGCTCGGTGCGCCGCGCCGAGCAGCTGCGCTTTTTCAGCTTTACCGATTCGACCAACTTGTTCGCACGACTGACGAATGCTTCGGTTGGCAGCCAGCTTGAAAGCATTCTCGTGCGACTGCCGATAGGAACGAACTCAGCCGCCGAAGTGACGACGCATGCGGGCGAAGAGTTTCTTTACGTGATATCGGGGGAAATGTCGCTCACGCTCGAAGGCAAGACGTTCGAGCTTCATGCGGGCGACAGCGCGCATTACGAATCGACGGTGCCGCACGGCTGGGCCAATACCGGCGATGTGGAAACGACGCTCGTCTGGGTCGGCACGCCGCGGCTTTTCTAGGCCTGTTTGCGCGAAGGGAGGCGGACGTCGGTCGCCTCCTGAGGACAGTTCGGACCGGGTACCGGCGCCATGCCAATATGGCCTTACCGCTTATCCTGCGAAGCGCCGGCGGCGAGCCCTTCGAGTAGCGGCTGCAGCGCATCGAGCTCCGCTCCGAAACCGCTCCAGTCGCCCGCCTTCAGCCGCTCGATGGCGCGGTTGTAATGCGCGAGTGCTTCACGCGCACGGGCTTGCGCGTTCGCATTGCCTTCGCGCGATGTCGCCGTGGGAGCCGTGGCAGCCGTGGTAGCGGATTCCTTGAAGAGCGCAGCCAAGGCCGCACCCAACGTTTCCTCCATGACGACACGGTCGCCGTAGGCGGCGATCACGCGCTTCAACTCGGGAAGCTGCCCCGAGGTCGCGCGCAAGTAGAGAGGGGAGACGTAAAGGATCGCGTTCTCGATCGGCACGACCACAAGATGTCCGCGGATCACGCGCGAGCCCATCTGATTCCACAAGGAGATTTGCTGCGAAATCTCTGTGTTCTGTTGAATGCGCGCCTCGATCTGGAACGGCCCGTAGACGAGCTTTTCCTTGGGGAAGGTATAGACGATGAGCTTGCCGTATTCAGCGGGATCGCACCGCGCCGCCAACCAGGCGATCATGTTCTCGCGTTGGCTCGGCGCCATCGGCAGCATGAGCACGAACTCGGGCTGGCGTCCGTCCGGCAGCCGCATGATCATGTAGTACGGTGCCATTGTCGCGCCCGGCGTGCTTCCTCCTTCGATATCGGCCGATACGCGCGGGAATTTCCAAAGATCCTCCCGGTTGTAGAAAACCTCCGGCGCATCCATGTGATAGGTGCGGTAGCGTTGCGCCTGGATCAGGAAGAGATCTTCCGGATATCGGATATGTCGTTGCAGGTCTTGCGGCATCGCCGACAGCGGTTTGAACAAAGTCGGGAAGATACGCGCGTACGTGCGTACGATCGGGTCGGCCGGATCGCTGACATACAAGTCCACCGTGCCGTCATACGCATCGATCACGACCTTGACCGCGTTGCGGATGTAGTTGATGTTGCCGTTATCGTCGTCACTGCGTTGCGAGTAGGGGAACCAGCGGCTCGTGGTATAGGCATCCTGCATCCAGAACAAACGGCCTTGGCTCACGACGAGATAAGGATCATGGTCGAGGGTAAGGAACGGAGCGATCATTTCCACCCGTTCCTGAATGTTGCGATGAAGCAGAATGCGGCTGTCGCTCGTGATGTAGTTGGTGAGCAGAATGTTGAGGTCGCTGAATTGCCATGCAAAGAGGGCGCGTCGCGCGACGTTGCCGACAGCCACACCGTCTCGCCCGTTGTAAGTCGTGTAGGCGTTTTCCTTTCCCTTCGGATAGTCGAATTCGGGCACGCTGCCCTTGACGATGACATAACCCTCTCCGCTCTCGCCGAAGTAGATCCGAGGCTGCTGGATCGCAGGGCCTCCATTGGCGACGGGCGGAATATCGCGCAAATAGAGGGAGGGCAAGCCTTCCTTCGATTTCTCCGTGACTGGCGACATCACGACGCCATCGCCGTGGGTGAATAGCAGATGCAGGTTCACCCACGTCTGGGCATTGGCGGGCAGCAGCGCGGGCTCCAATTCGCGCGCCGACAGCATCACCTGTCGATATCCGGAGTCGAGCTGGTAGCGATCGATGTCGACCGAAAGGAACTTGTAGTAAGTCCTGATCTCTTGCAACTGCGCGTAGGTGTCCATCAGCGGTTGCACATCCCAGAGGCGGATGTTGTCGATGGTCGCGCGATTGGCTGAAATTGCCGCGAGATTGAGGTCCTCTTCGGCCGCAAACTGCTTTACCTCGATTTTCTCGAGGCCATAGGCCGCTCGTGTCAGCGCGAGATTGTGCTCGATATACGGCGTTTCGCGCTGCAATTCGCTCGGCTTGACGTAGAACCTCTGGAAGAGCGCCGGGTAGATGAATGCAAGCAGGAATGAGCCACCGAATACCAGAAGCAACGAGGCAGCGGGAATTCGATAGGTGCGCCAGCGCATGTTGGCCCACGAGGCGACCGATGCGGCGGCGGCCAAACCCGTGAGCAGCCACAGCACAGGCAGCTTGACGTGGACGTCGGTATAAGCGGCGCCGATGAGCACGCCGTTGTCCCCGTAAAGCAAGAGAAAGCGATCGAGCCAGTAGGACCAGGCCTTCAGCGCGAAGAAGAGGCCAAGCAGTGCCGAACCGTGGGCCACAGCGGCAGACGAAAGCGCACGCGGCGACTGCCCGAAGGCGATGTCGCCATGGGCCAGGTAAATCACGCCGGCAATGACCGTGCTGCCGAGCGTCAGCAATAGCAGCCAATTCTTGACTGCCAGATAGGCAGGCAGCGAAAACAAATAGAAGCCGAGGTCGTTGCCGAAAATCGGATCGAGCTTGCCGAAAGGGAGCTGATGAAGGAAGCGAAGCGCGACATCCCAGTTGGAGGCCTCGCTCGCGGCGATGAGCAAGCCAAGGAGCACGGCGCTGCCTGCGATCGCCAAGCGCCAAAGGGCATGCGGTGCGATCAGGTCGACCAGATCCGGCAACCCTTGCGACACATCGCGTGGATAGAACCTGTGCGCGTGTAGGCTGCGGTGGCCTGCTGCGGCGTAGCGGTGCGCGAGATATCCCGATACCCACAAAGCGCCGGTCGTTGCGGCGAATACGGCAACGAAAAGCAGCGCCCGGGCGTTGAAGATCGTCCAGAAGACGTCGACGTAGCCGATCGAAGAGAACCACAGCCAGTCGACCAGGACACTAACGAGGCGCCCCACGACGATCCAGCCGCCCACGATGACGGCTATCGTGATCGCATTACGTCTTAAGCGCGCGGATCGCTCTCGAGAACGCATGGACCATGCTCCTTTGCCCTACGGCCGCTATATCGGGGCGCAACGGGGTTATTGTGCACCGCTTGAGCAGGAGAGGAGTACGGTATTGCACGGAAGTGGCGACCTCGTCTTCAAATCATGGCAAGAGCGGGATTGGGGTGATGTAGCGCGCTTGACTAGGCCGCTGCACCGCCGGCCCGCTGCCCGAGGCGTTCGATCAGCGCCATGGCGGCGAGTGGGTTGTGCGCTTTGAAGCCGCTGATCACGTACAGATAGACATCGGTTGCGGCGGGCTTTGTCGATGGCTCGGCCACCGTTTCCAAATCCTTGGGTGCGGTGCCCGACGACCACTGCCGCACTCTTTGCGCCCATGCGTCGAGCGCGTGATCGGAATAGCCAAGCGCCTCCGATTCGACGGTCCCCATGATGCGCGCGTAGACGAAAGGCGCGGTGATGTCGGCGATTTGCGGGTACTCGCTGTCGCCCGCGACGACGATCGCGACTTCATGCTCGCGGGCGAGCGCGACGAACTCGGCGTTCTTGAAGCTTGCGTGGCGAACTTCCACGGCATGCCGAAGCTGCCGTCCACCGATGCGCTTGGGAAGAAGCCGCAAGAACGCCGCGAAATCATCGGCATCGAATTGCTTCGTCGTTGCGAACTGCCAATTGATCGGTCCGAGCTTTTGCTTTAATTCCATCACGCCGCTTGCGAAGAAGCGCTCGATCGACTCGCCCGCGTCGGCCAGCACGCGGCGCTGCGTTGCGAAGCGCGGGGCCTTGACCGAAAAGACGAAATCGTCGGGCGTATCGTCGTGCCACTTCGCGAAGCTTTCGGGCTTTTGCCGCCCGTAGAACGTGCCGTTGATTTCGATCGAGATGAGCTTGCGGCTCGCGTATTCGAGTTCGCGCTTTTGCGTGAGACCGCTCGGGTAAAACGGCCCGCGCCAAGGTTCGTAGGTCCAGCCGCCAACGCCTACGCGGATGTCGGGTGCAACGTGCTGCGCGTGTTTCATGATCGGCTCCGTCGAACGCGCCGCGCCTTGAGATAGGGCGCGGCGGTCGATACCGATTCTATTGCGGCGCACGGGCGTGCGCCAATCGCACCAATCGCACCAATCGATGAGAGCGGACCGAAGCGCGCCAGGTGACGCGAGCCGCCTTCGGGCCGCGGTGCCTCAACTCACTTGGCCGCCAACGCCTGCGGTTCGGCGGCCTTTTCGTTCACGCTTTGACGGTGGGCGCGCGAGAGCTTGCTCATGAGCGGCAGCAGCACGATCGAGAGCACGGCGCCCGCTGCTGCCAGCCAGCCGAGGTACGTGAAGAGCTGCGTGTAAAGCGGCAGCGATTGAACGGCGCTGAGGTCGTTCGAAGGCACTTGCGCAAGGTTGGCAACGACGCTGCCAAGGTATTGCGACACGCCGCTCGCCACGAAGTACGCGCCCATCATGAAGCCGCTCATCCGCGCGGGGACGTAGCGCGCAATCATGGCGAGCCCGAGGCCGCTCACGAGCAGCTCGCCGAGCGCATTAAGCCCGTAGCCCCACACCATGAACCATGACGAAACGCGGCCGTCCACCGCATAGCGGCCGCCAAGCGCGTAAATGGCGAAGCCTGCTGCGACCGCGATAAAACCGAGCGCGAATTTGGCGGCCACGCTGATGTCGCCTCGGCCGCGCGCCGCACGCGTGTACATAAAAGCCAGCAGCGGGCTGAGCCCCATGATCCAGATCGGATTGAGCGCCCCGAATTGCGCCGGGCTCCACCTGAAGAGTTCAATGCCGAAAAGCGAAAACGACGGATCGACGTTGCGCAGCGCGAAGAGCGTGAGCGAGGTCGACATCTGCTGATAGAAGATGAAAAAGAGAATGCACTGCAGCACGAGCACTAGCGCGGCGACAAGGCCGGCGCGCTCGGCACGCTCACACTTGATGAGCATGTAGCCGAAGATTGCGAGAACGGCGACAGCCGCCGTATAGACGCATGCAACGGCGAGGGCCTTATGGCCAAGCACGAAGATGGTCGCGACGCCGATCGCAACGGCGCCCGCGGCCACCACGCCGACACGCCGCCACACGATCGGCTCGTTGTCGGGCGCGGAGCCGACATGGGCGAGTGAGCGATAGCGGATGAGGAAATTGAGCACGCCGATCAACATGCCCGCGCAGCACACGGCGAATGCCGCGTGCCAGCCCCAACGGTCCTTGATCCAGGGCGTAGCGAGGAACGATAGCGTCGAGCCGATATTGACGGCCATGTAGTAGATCGTGAATGCGCTGTCGATGCGCGCGTCGTCGCCTTCATAGATCCGGCGCACCAGATTCGCGGAGTTGGGCTTGAAGAGTCCATTGCCGACGACGATGACGCCGAGCGACGCATACATGAACGAAAGGTGATCGTTCGGCACTGCGAGCATCAGATAGCCGAAACAGAGCACGACCGCACCGAACAACATCGTGCGACGCGCACCGAGGATCTTGTCGCCGATCCAGCCGCCTATCGCAGGCGCCGCATAAACGAGCGCGGTAAAGGCGCCCCAAGCGAGATTGGCGCGCGCGTCGTCGAAGCCGAGGCGCTCGACCATGAACAGGACGAGCAGCGCGGCCATCCCGTAGAAGCCGAAGCGCTCCCACATTTCTATCAGGAAGACCGTCGTGAACGATCTTGTTTGCGATGCGGGTGAATTCATCAAGTACCTCTCCCTTATAGGTCGATTAAGGCTGCGCGTTATGCGTGCGGCCCATGAAGTCCTGCGAAGAAGGGCGCGCGGTTGGCGCTGAGTGACAGGTGAGAAGCGTTGCATGCCGCGATCACGGCATTGGCATCGACGCTTATCAGCGATGCCGCGCGGGATTCTCCCGGCGCGCAGCAAGCGCGTCACTTGGGGTATGCACCAGTCGGCGCCCTCCTATTGTTGATAGCTCACGCAAAATGAGACGCGTGCTTTCATGCGTCTTGCAATTGACGGGTTGTTCTGGTGTCACCGCATTTCCGCATTCAGTTCGTTACTCATGTCCATGAAAACCACGCATCTTCTTGCCGCGGCGCTACTCGCGCCTGCCACGTTCGTGTCCTTGCGCACCGCGGCTGCCTTAGACGTTTCCCCCAACCCCACAGTTGCGCAATCGTCGGCGGCCGGCGACTCATTCGAGAATTCCGCGTCCGGGCCGAAATATACGGCACAAATCGGGCGGGTCAAAAATGGCCAGCAATGGTCGTGGTCGGCAAACGCCGACGCATTTTCAAAGAGAGCCTCGCTGTTCGCGGCTTCGGATTGACACGCGTTGCTGGGCGTGACCTTGCCAAGTGCCGCTCAAAAGGTGGCATGACGGCAAAGACAAAAGTCAGGCAGGCGCCGCTGCCGTAATGATCGGAAACGCGCCTGGTTACTCACTGCCGCAGCACATCCCCTGATTCAGAAAGCGCGCACATGCGCGAGAAGCACGTACCCGGTGCTCGAGCGCGATCGCTCGATGCGCCTTCTTCAACTGTGTTCTGTGCTTTGCAGCGCGAATGCCGCGGCGAATGGTAGCGCAACGGGTGGCTCTGCGCTGAAACACGACAGCCGCGCCACGAAAGCCGTGCGCCACGAAAGCCGTGCGCCGTCAACGTGTCGCGCTGCGGCACGTGTGCCAAGAGAATTCAATGAACAAAGAAAGATCGCTGTGCGCGGCATCGCAGCTATTTGCCCTTACGTGCGGCTTGCAAGCGCTGTCGGGCGCTGGAACTGCCTATGCGGACGATGCGCCGCCGCACGCCCCGTCCGCGCTTACCGCTTCGCCCGGTCCCGCTGTCGAGCCGGCGCGCAAGGGGCCCCCGGCGCCCAAGTCCGGCACGCAACTCGTGCAAGACGCGACGACGCCGAACGCCGTCATCAACGCCGACTCGACGCAGGCAAAGTTGCCTGAGGCTCCGCGCTCGAGCCAAGCGAAGAGCAAGGGGCTGGTCGCCGATAGCCGGCTCCAGCTCGAGTTTCGCAACTACACGGACTACTTCCACAGTGTCGGTTCGAATCATCGCCATGCCTGGGTGGAGTCGGTGCTAGCCAACTTCGAGTCGGGGTTCACGCAAGGGCCGGTGGGCTTGGGCTTCGATGCGTCCTTGTTTGGTGCGCTCAAGCTCGACGGAGGGCACGGGGCGTACAACATGGTGCATGTCGGCAAGCACGGGGGTGGCTCCAATCAGATCGCTTGGGCTTATCCGGGCGTATACGACATCAAGGCGCGTGTCTCCGAGACTGTCGTCAAATACGGCTTGCAGAATGTGTCCAATCCGTTTCTCGAGCCGCACGACAATCGCGCATTGCCGCCGTCATTTCTCGGTGCGTCGCTGTTGAGCCGCGAAGTGGAGCACTTGGCGCTGCAAGCGGGCAGCTTTACCAAGGTCGATGCACGCGGGCACACTACCCTGAGCGATCTCGAGACATCCTACGGCGATGTAAGGTTCAAGCGCTTGAGCTACGCGGGGAGCACTTGGGATTACTCGCCGAGCGGCTCGGTTTCGCTCTACGCCGATCAGGCCGATGACGTATGGCGGCAATACTATGCGTCGATACAGCAAAGCACCGGCCGAGCGGAATCTGTCAAGCTGACCGGGTTTGCCAACGTCTATTCGACGCACGACGCCGGCTCCGCCTTGCAAGGCCCCATCCACAACAATGCATTCAGCGTCGCACTCTCGGCACAGCACGGGCCGCACGGCTTGCTCGTCGGATACCAAAAGATTTTCGGCGATCAGTTTTTCGACTATGTGGATGAGACCGCGGGCGTCTATCTCGTCAACTCGATGGACGTCGACTACAACGCGCCGCATGAGCAGTCGCTGCAATTGCGCTATACGTTCGACGGAAAGTACGCGGGGTTGCCGGGGCTTTCAGCGATTGTATGGGCCGCGCAAGGGTGGGGGGCGGACGCAACGGCCATGGCCGATCGGTTCGGGCCGAACGGCCCCGCCTTCAGCGCAATCTACTTCAAGAACGGTGAGCCCGTTCACGGCAGGCATCACGAATTCGGTTTTATTCCGACCTATGTGGTGCAAAGCGGACGCTTGAAGAACACAAAGATCACGCTGATCGCGATGTGGCATGTCGGCTCGGCCTACTCGTCCGACAGCGGCAACCAGGCGTACCGGCTCGTCGTAACGTTACCCGTTCGCGTGTTTTGATTGCTGCCAGCGCCGGACACACGGCACCGCTCGCGGGGCGATTGGCTCGCCGCGAGCGGTGCGCGTGCAAGAAGCAGCCTTCAGGCAAATTCAACGGGCGTGCGGTTCCCCCGGCAATTCCGCGCCGTGGGCACGAATGGCGGCAATGAGCTCGGCCGGCGTGATTTCGTAGCGCACTTCCCGATGAATGCCGGGTTTGCGCTCATCGATTTCAATCAGATGAATGCTTTTGCCGTCGTCTGTCGCTTCAAGCCGCAAAGAGCGAACGAAGTTTCCGCCCGTATCGTGGATTTCGGTGAGCAGGGTCATTGCCCCGGAAGAGCCGGTGGTGCGCATCGAACGTTTCCTCGAGTCGTGGTTGAAGCGATTGTACGAGCTTACGGCAGCTTACGAGCGTCGTATAGCATGCACGGCGTGCGAACGCACAGTCGACCTGTCGCCGGTCGTCTCATGGCGGTGAGTTTAACGCGAACTTCCGCCGCGCCCAGCGCCTTTTTAAAGTGAGCGAACACGCGCACAGGCGGCGAGCGAGCGCGCCATTCAGTTACCTTATCGACCCGCCTTCGCGCGGCGAAGATTGCCGCGACGCGAAGTGCGCCGGATGAAAGATGCATTCAGTCGCAATGTATACGCTCGTTTTCGACGAGCGTTTGCGCCATCTCCCATGCGTCGCTCGCGGCATCGGTCCGTCCGCTCAGTTGGCGGGCAAGCATTGCACCGTCGAGGAGCAGCGCGCAACGTCGAGCGAGCCGTGCGGCGACATCGGCCTCGAAGCGCTCGTAGAGGATGCGCTCGATCAGATGCACGAATGCGTATCTTTGCGCCGTGGACGCCTCGAGGATTTCATTTTCCTCCGCATGGAATTCGGCGGCCGCATGAATCAGCATGCTTCCCGTGAACGCTTCGGAGCGGAACCAGGCATCGTGCCACTGGAAGACGGCGTGCAATTTGTCAAGTGCATCGGCATGGGCCGCCGTTGCGGCGGCAATGCCGGCCATCAGCGCCGCGCCTTGCTCGTTCAGCACCTCGACGACGAGCCGGCTCTTCGACGGAAAATGCTTGTACATCGTCATCTTGGCCACGCGGGATTCGGCGATGATCCGGTCAATTCCCACTGCGTGAAAACCGAACCGGGAAAATAGCCGCGTGGCGGTTTCGACCAGCGCTTTCTTTTTTTCGCTCATTGAAGGCCCGCTTTCGAATGTAAGTTATGCGTTCTCGCGTCGAACCTCCGCTGCCGCATCCTTTAGAAGTAACAATGCTTTTCGAAAGAAGTCATTGCGCGGCATGCGGCTTCGGCCTCTTAAACGCGCAGTCTCTCAAAGCGCGGGCGACCGAAGCCTTGTCATTCAAATCTAAGCGCGCCTCGAAATCAAGCCCCCCAGTTTATCGATCGGGCAAATGCTGTCGATTTGCTTACCGATGCGCATTCGCCGCGAGTCGATCGACGCATCGTCAAATGGATGTGGTAAGGGTGGTCAG
>DASZGN010000416.1:0-4324 GCA_035938775.1 Trinickia sp. | reverse complement strand
CCACCGACACGGTGCCCCAATTGCATGCGTTTCTTGCGACGATTGCCGAACATCGCGAAGTGCTCGAGCGCCAGCTGGAAGACCTGACGGCGACACTCGGGGACCTCGCGCAATACGAAGCGCAATGCCGCGCGCTGCTCGCCGAAGGCGTCGCCGCGCACACCGAGCGGTCATGAACCACTTTCCCAAACTGCTCTCGTCGCAGATCGGCTTCGACGTCGCGCAGACGATGCTCGAAGGGTTCAATCGCCATTACCGCATCTTTCGCGAAGCGGCGGTGCTCGCGAAGACGCTCTTCGAAGCAGGCGACTGGCACGCGCTGCAAAAGCTGGCGCGCGACCGCATCGCTTCGTACGACGACCGCGTAGAGGAATGCGTCCAGTTGCTCGAAGACGAGTACGACGCGGAAAACATCGACGACGAGGTGTGGCAGCAGATCAAGCTCCATTACATCGGGCTCCTTACCAATCACCATCAGCCCGAATGCGCGGAGACGTTTTTCAATTCCGTGTGCTGCAAGATCTTGCATCGTTCGTACTTCAACAACGACTTCATCTTCGTGCGCCCCGTCATCTCGACCGAGTACCTCGAGAACGACGAGCCCGCCGCGAAGCCGACGTATCGCGCCTATTACCCCGGCAAGGACGGTCTCGCCGCGACGCTCGAGCGCATCGTCACGAACTTTCAGCTCGAGCCGCCGTTCGAGAATCTAAGGCGCGATGTCGAGTGCATCATCGACATGGTCCACGAGACCTACGGCCCGTTCCCGGAGGCATTCAACTTCCAGGTGCACGTGCTGTCGTCGCTGTTCGTTCGCAACAAGTCGGCCTACATCATCGGGCGCATCATCAACGGCGAGGTGCTGCTGCCGTTCGCCGTGCCGATCCGCCATGTGAAGCCGGATGTGCTCGCGCTCGATACGGTGCTGCTCAGGCGCGAGCAGTTGCAGATCATCTTCAGCTTTTCGCACTCGTATTTTCTCGTCGATATGGACGTACCGTCCGCCTATGTGGACTTTCTCGGGACGATCATGCCGGGCAAGCCGAAAGCGGAAATCTACACGTCGCTGGGGCTGCAAAAGCAAGGCAAGAACCTCTTTTACCGGGACTTGCTCAAGCACCTGTCGCATTCGAGCGACCAGTTCGTCATCGCGCCCGGCATCAAGGGGCTCGTGATGATCGTGTTCACGCTGCCCTCGTTTCCGTACGTCTTCAAGCTGATCAAGGACAACTTCCCACCGCCCAAGGAAACCACGCGCGAGAAGATCCAGCAGAAGTATCTGCTCGTGAAGCGCCACGACCGGCTCGGGCGCATGGCCGACACGCTCGAATACTCGAGCGTCGCCCTGCCGCTCTCACGGATCGACGAAGCGCTCTTGCGCGAGCTCGAGAAAGAGGCGCCGTCGATGATCGAATACGAGGGCGACGCCATCGTCATCCGCCATGTCTACATCGAAAGGCGCATGGTGCCCCTCAACCTGTTCCTGCAAACCGGCACCGACGCCGATATCGAACACGCGATCAAGGAGTACGGCGACGCCGTGAAAGAGCTGATCCAGGCGAATATTTTCCCCGGGGACATGCTGTACAAGAACTTCGGTGTGACGCGCCATGGGCGGGTCGTGTTCTACGACTATGATGAGATCGAGTATTTGACCGACTGCAACGTGCGGCGCGTGCCGCAAGCGCAAACGGAAGAGGACGAACTGTCGGCCGAGCCGTGGTACGCGGTCGCGCACAACGACATTTTTCCGGAGACGTACGGCACGTTCCTGCTCGGGGACCCGACGGTGCGCGAGCACTTCATGCGCCATCACGCGGACTTCTTCGATCCCGCGTTCTGGCAAAAGCACAAGGAACTGCTGCTCAAGGGCGAATTGCCCGACTTCTTTCCCTACGATAAAAGCGTGCGTTTTTGCAACCGCTACCCCGAGCGCTTCGTCGAGCCCGACCACCCAGGCGGCGCGACGGGCGGCGGCAAGCGCGCAGCGCGTGCGGCATGAGCCGCCAGGCGCCAGCACTATTTCCATTTAGCCGCTAAGGCCGAATCAATCATTACGACGCATCATGAACGATCAAAACCATCCGCTCGCCCACCTCTTCGCCAACAACGAGGCATGGGTCGCACGCAAGCTTGAGCACGACCCGGAGTACTTCTCGCGCCTCGCCGATCAGCAAACGCCCGAGTATCTTTGGATCGGCTGCTCCGATTCGCGTGTGCCGGCCAACCAGATCATCGGCCTGCCTCCCGGCGAAGTGTTCGTGCACAGGAACATTGCGAACGTCGTCGTGCACACGGACCTCAATTGCCTTTCGGTGATTCAGTTCGCCGTCGATTTGCTGAAGGTGAAGCACATCATGGTGGTGGGCCACTACGGCTGCTCGGGCGTCGGTGCGGCGCTCTTCGATCGGCGCGTGGGGCTCGCCGACAACTGGCTGCATCACATCCATGACGTGCGCGCCAAGCATGCGGCGCTGCTCGAGGAATGGCCGATGGGCGAAGCGCGTCACCGGCGCCTCGTCGAATTGAATACGATCGAGCAGGTCGTGAACGTCTGCAGCACGACGATCGTCAACGATGCCTGGGCGCGCAGCCAGCCGCTTGCGGTGCATGGCCTTGCCTACGGCGTGCACGACGGCCGGGTGCGCAATCTCGGTATGACCATCTCGAGCCCCGAGATGCTGGAAGCAACGTATCAACGCTGCGTCGCCGCCGTCTCCGCCAAAAGCGCGAGTTCGGCTCAAAACGATGTCGTGGCAGCCGATGCCGCGATACTGACGAACTTCACCCCGATCGTCGAAGATGTAATCAAGGAGCTCAAACATGACTGAAGCAACGCGCAACATGCATGACCCCATCGTCATCGCCGCTGTGGCACGCACGCCGATGGCCGGCTTTCAGGGCGAGTTTTCGTCGCTCACCGCGCCGCAATTGGGCGCGGTCGCGATCGAAGCCGCACTCGCTCGCTCGGGGCTGAAACCCGAGCAGATCGAGGAAGTGCTGATGGGCTGCGTGCTGCCCGCCGGGATCGGCCAGGCGCCCGCGCGCCAGGCGGCGCTCGGCGCGGGGCTGCCGCTTTCCACCGGCTGCACCACCGTCAACAAGATGTGCGGCTCGGGCATGCGCGCGGCGATGTTCGCACATGACATGCTCGCGGCCGGCTCGGCCGACGTGATGATCGCGGGTGGAATGGAGAGCATGACGAACGCGCCGTACCTGTTGCCGAAGGCGCGCGGCGGGCTGCGCATGGGCCACGGCCAGGTGATCGATCACATGTTCTGCGACGGCCTCGAGGATGCCTACGACAAAGGTCGCTTGATGGGCGCGTTCGCCGAGGAATGCGCGGCGTCGTTCAACTTTTCTCGCGAGGCGCAAGATGCCTTCGCGGTTGAGTCGCTCGTGCGCGCGAAGCGGGCCAACGAAGATGGTTCGTTCTCCTGGGAAATCGCGCCCGTGAAAATCGCGGGCCGAAAGGGCGACGAGGTGACGATCACGCGCGACGAGCAGCCGTTCAAGGCGAACATCGAGAAGATCCCCACGCTCAAGCCCGCGTTCAGCAAGACCGGCACGGTCACGGCTGCGAACTCGTCGTCGATCTCCGACGGCGCCGCCGCGCTCGTGATGATGCGCGCGTCCACCGCCGAGCGCCTCGGCGTGAGCCCGCTTGCGCGCATCGTCGGGCATTCGACCTTCGCTCAGGAATCCGCCAAGTTCACGACCGCCCCCGTCGGCGCGCTGCGCAAGCTCTTCGACAAGAACGGCTGGCGCGCGGCCGATGTCGATCTCTTCGAGATCAACGAAGCGTTCGCCGTCGTCACGATGGCCGCGATGAAGGAGCACGGCCTGCCGCACGAGAAGGTCAACGTGAACGGCGGCGCGTGCGCGCTCGGCCATCCGATCGGCGCATCGGGTGCGCGCATTCTCGTCACGCTGATCGGCGCGCTGAAGAAGCGCGGCGGCAAGCGTGGCGTCGCGAGCCTGTGCATCGGCGGCGGCGAAGCCACGGCGATGGGCGTTGAACTAATCTGACCGAGCGATAAGTTGATCAAGCGATTGATCAAGCGATCGGCGTCGGTCGCGCATTCAAGCGAGGCAGCATGAAGAACAGCCCCCACGCTCACATTCGTTCGCTGCCCCCCGAGGGGGCGGCCGCCTTCCTTGGGGCGGCCCGGCGGGAGGCGGTGGAGAACAGCCCCCACGCTCACATTCGTTCGCTGCCCCCCGAGGGGGCGGCCGCCGTCCACGGCCGGCTTTGCAGAGCCGGCCGGCTGCGCAGGCGCGGAGCGGTGCTCCGCGAATTCCCTGCTACGCCCCTTGGGGCGGC
>DASZGN010000415.1:0-2121 GCA_035938775.1 Trinickia sp. | reverse complement strand
TTCCCGCGTCATGCGTGGCTCAACCCCGAGCCGGAAGGGCTGTGGGAATACCGGCAATCGGTTTCGATCATCCGGCAGCTTCTCGGCGCGCGCATGTACCCGCTCACGCTGGCGGGACTCGAAACCGCGATGCGCACGTTGAGCAAATAGCCGCGCCGCTTGCCTGCCGCTTGCTTGTTCTCGGCAGGTGTCAGCCGACATTGCGCCGACAGTCGTTCGTTCCGACCGATGAAACCAACCACGACGCCCGAGCTCTCCCCCGTCTCCCCGGTTCGCAACCGCTGGCTGCGTCCTTTTGCCGATACGTCGGTGCATTCGGTCGTCGCGGGCTTCGTCGCGATGATGACGGGCTTTGCGAGCTCGCTCGTGCTGATCTTCCAGGCGGGCCGTGCCGCCCACTTGAGCGATGCGCAGATTTCCTCGTGGATCTGGGCGATTTCGATTGGCATGGCCGTCGCCACGATCGGGCTGTCGTTGCGCTACCGCGCCCCGATCGTCATCGCCTACTCGACGCCCGGCGCCGCCCTTCTCATCACCTCGCTGCCGCATGTCGCGTACGCCGAGGCGATCGGTGCCTATATCGTCTGCGCGGCGCTCATCGCTGCCGTCGGCCTGACCGGCTGGTTCGACATGTTGATGAAAAAGGTCCCCGCCGGCATCGCCGCCGCGCTGCTCGCGGGCATCCTGTTCGAGATCGGCATCGAGATTTTTCATGCCGCGCAGTACCAGACAACGCTCGTCGTCACGATGTTTCTCGTCTTTCTCGTCGTGAAGCGCCTTGTGCCGCGCTACGCGATCCTGGCGACGCTCGTTGTCGGCACCGCGGTGGCCGGCGCGCTCGGCCTCATCGATTTCAGCGGCTTTCATGTGGCGCTCGCGCAGCCCGTCTTCACGATGCCGCGCTTCTCGCTCGCCACCGCGGTCAGCCTCGGCGTGCCGCTGTTCGTCGTGGCCATGGCCTCGCAGAACATGCCGGGCATTGCCGTGATGCGCGCGGACGGCTACACGACGCCCTCCTCGCCGCTCATCGCGACGACCGGGGTCGCCTCGCTGCTGCTCGCCCCTTTCGGCTCGCATGGCGTCACGCTCGCCGCCATCACGGCCGCGATCTGCACCGGCCCCGAGGCGCACGAGGACCGCACGAAACGCTATACGGCCGCGCTCTGGTGCGGCGTTTGCTACCTCGTTGCGGGTATCTTCGGCGCGACGATCGCGGCGCTTTTTGCGGCACTGCCGAAGGCGCTCATCGTGTCGGTCGCGGCGCTCGCGCTGTTCGGCTCGATCATGGGCGGCCTCACCAACGCAATGAGCAACGCGAGGGAGCGCGAGGCCGCGCTCATCACGTTCATGGTGACGGCCTCCGGCCTCACGCTGCTTGGGATCGGCTCGGCTTTCTGGGGGCTCGTCGCGGGCGTCGTGACGCAAATCATTCTCACAATGCGGCGCAGGTGACGCATATCGCCGTGCAAAGCATCAACGAGGCCGGTGCCGCAGCAATAGAATAGATGGCGTGGGTCGGCTCGCCTGCCCGATTTGCGCCTCGACCCTTCTTCGTTCTTTTCACCAAGGCGCCTTGCGCCCGTCAATCTGCCATGACAAACGCTCTCGACCAACTGAAGCAGTACACGATCGTCGTCGCGGATACCGGCGACTTCCAGCAGCTTGCCCAATACAGGCCGCGCGATGCGACGACGAACCCGTCGCTGATCCTGAAGGCCGTGCAAAAGGACGCCTACAAGCCGCTGCTCGAGAAGACCGTGCGCGAGCACGCGAGCAAGCCGGCCCGCGCGATCATCGATCATCTGCTGATCGCATTCGGCTGCGAGATCCTCAAGATCATTCCGGGCCGCGTCTCGACTGAGGTCGACGCTCGCCTTTCGTTCGATGCGAAACGCTCGATCGACAAGGCCCACGAGCTCATCAAGCTTTACGAAGCGGCCGGTGTCGGCCGCGAGCGCGTGCTCATCAAGCTTGCTTCGACGTGGGAAGGGGTGCGCGCGGCCGAAGTGCTGCAAAAGGAAGGCATCAACTGCAACATGACGCTGCTCTTCTCGCCCGTGCAGGCCGCGGCATGCGCGCAAGCGGGCGCGAAGCTCATCTCGCCGTTCGTCGGGCGCATTT
>DASZGN010000414.1:0-15712 GCA_035938775.1 Trinickia sp. | reverse complement strand
GCCCGCGCCCACGATGCCGGCAGGTTTCGCGCAGATGCTTGACGCGAGCGAAGCCACCTCGGCGTCGAGCGCATCGAGCGGCGCCATGCGATTGATGAGCCCGCGCTCGCGGGCTTGCGCGGCGTCGATGAACTCCCCCGTCAGCAACATTTCGAATGCCGCCTTGCGCGACAGATTGCGCGAGAGCGGCACGGCGGGCGTCGCGCAAAAGAGCCCGTAGTTGATCCCGGACACGGCAAAGCGCGCCGTGTCGGCGGCCACGGCGAGATCGCACATCGCCACGAGCTGACAACCCGCCGCCGTCGCCATGCCCTGCACGCGTGCGATCACGGGCTGCGGCATGCGCTGAATGGTCATCATCAGCGCGGAGCAGCGCGCGAAGAGCGCCTGGTAGTACTCGATCGACGGCGTCGCGCGCATCTCCTTGAGATCATGGCCCGCGCAAAATGCCCGCCCCGCGGCCGCAATCACGACCACTCGAGCATCCGATCGGGCGATCGCCGACAGCGCGGCCGTCAATTCCGCGATCAACTGCTCCGACAGTGCGTTGTATGCATCGGGCCGGTTAAGCGTGACGCGCACGGCACCGGGCAGCCCGTACGCGCCGTGCTCGACGATGAGCACGCCCGCGCCGCGCTCGGTAGGCTGCAATGCGGATGGCCTGGTCGTTTCCATGATTGACTCCCTTGCCGCGCGCTCCCGCGCGTCAGATGCCCGCCAGCGCGCGCACATGCGCGACGACGCTGCGCCCAAGCGCCGACAGGTTGTAGCCGCCCTCGAGCGTGCTCACGATGCGCCCGCGGGCATGACGCTCGGCGACCTGTCGCACTTGCTCGGTGATCCACGTGTAATCGTCCTCGACGAGCCCCATGCTGCCGAGATCGTCCTCGCGATGCGCATCGAAGCCGGCCGAGATGAAGATCATCTCCGGCTTGAATGCATTAAGGCGCGGCAGCCACATCATGTCGATGGCTTCGCGCACGGCGGCGCCTTTCGTGTACGCCGGCATCGGCAGATTGACCATGTTCGGCGCCTGATTGTCCGCGCCGCTGTATGGATAGAACGGATGCTGGAAGAAGCTGCACATCAGCACACGCTCGTCGCCGGCGAACGCCGCCTCCGTACCGTTGCCGTGATGGACGTCGAAGTCGACGATCGCCACGCGCGCGAGGCCGTGCACCTCGAGCGCATGCCTCGCGGCGATCGCCACGTTGTTGAAGAAGCAAAAGCCCATGGCGCGCGCGGGCTCCGCGTGGTGTCCCGGCGGACGAACGCTGCAAAACGCGTTGTCGTAGCGTCCTTCGATTACCGCGTCGGTCGCCGCCACGGCCGCGCCCGCCGCGCGCAATGCCGCAGCCCAGGTGTGCGGATTCATCGCGGTGTCGGGGTCGATCCATCCATACCCTTCGCTTGGCGCGCGCTCTTTGATGTGCTCGATATGCGCGCGCGTGTGTACGCGTGCGAGATCGGCGATGTCCGCAACGGGCGCCGACTCGCGCTCGATCAGCGGCGCGATGCGGCTCGCGATCAGTTGGTCTTCGATCGCCTGCAGGCGCTCCGGACATTCGGGATGCCCCGGCCCCATCTCGTGCAGCAGGCAGTCGGGATGTGAGTAAAAAGCGGTCGCCATGATTGATCGCTTGCCGCGTAGCGGCATGTCTCCTTTGTCGGCTTGAGCTCTGAATAAAAATTACGTTACCACACCCGTCCTCGCCGGCCGTTTATACCGACAAACGCCTCCCGCCGGAACGGCCAAGCGACGTTGTCTCTTTTCGACATATGCGACCGCCTCGCGGTTTCGCCGGTGACGCCTGTTCGCTATACTGCGCCGAACCCTTGCCGCACTGCCCGCCCTCTTTTCGCCTCGCCATGACCGTCTACAACGTTTCGCCCGCACAAAAGCGGTTGCGCCGCGCCGCCCTCGTTGCAGCCGCATGCTCGGCACTGGCCGCCGGAAGCTGGACAAGCGCCGCCGAGGCGCAAGGCGCTGCCGAGGCGCAAAGCTCTGCCGGCGCGCAAGGCGCTGCTCACGCGCAAAGCACACCGCTTACACGGCCCACCAACGTCGCGCAGGGCCAGCCGCCACAGCAGCCTGTTCCGGCGGGTCAAACGTTCGAAGAGGAAATCGTTCCGCAGCGCTATGCGAATAACGCGGATGTCGACGCATTCATCACCGACATCGCCGGGCGCTACGACTTCGACCCCGCGGCGCTTCACGCGCTGTTCGGGAGCGTCAACTACTCGGCGACCGTCGTGAAGCTCGTTACCCCGTCGCCGACGCCTTCGCTCAAGAACTGGCGCGTCTACCAGGCGCGCTTTCTCGACCCCGTACGCATCAACGCGGGCGTGAAATTCTGGCGCGAGAACCGCGCGACGCTCGAGCGCGCGTATGAGCAATTCGGGGTGCCGCCGGAGGTTGTCGTCGGCATTATCGGCGTGGAGACACTCTACGGTCGCTACATGGGCAACTTCCGCGTGCTCGATGCACTCACCACGCTCGCGTTCGACTACCCCAATACGCCCAATCGCGCCGAACGCGAGATGACCTTCCGCAAGAATCTCGAGGACTACCTGGTGTGGACGCGCGATGCGCAACTCGATCCGAGCTCGGTGCTCGGCTCCTACACCGGCGCCATAGGCATTGCACAATTTCTGCCTAGCAGCATCGTGAAATACGCCGTCGACTACGAAGGCAACAAGCATATCGACCTGCGTGCAAGCACGGCCGATGCAATTGGCAGCGTCGCCCACTATCTGAAGGAAAATGGCTGGGCCAACGGACGCCCCGTCGTGTGGAAGATCGCGCAGGACGCCGGCAGCATCGGCATCGCCCAGGCCGCCGCCGACGGCCAGCCCGAACCGCATTGGCCGCTCGCGCAGATGCTGCGCGCGGGCATGCTGCTCGACGAATCGGACATCGATATGGCGGCCGAAGGCAGCACGCCCGTCACGGTGATCGACTTGCCGAGCCCCGGGCGGCCGACCGAGTACATGCTCGGGCTGCAAAACTTCTACGTCCTCACGCGCTACAACCGCAGTTTTTTCTACGCGCTCGCCGTGTATGAGCTGGGCGAGCGCGTCAAGGCGCGCATGGCCGCTGAGACAGCAAGCGCAAGCGGCGCAGCCGGCACGAACCACACTGCCGATGTGAGTGGCACGAACGGCGCAAACGCCTCGAACGCCTCGAGCACCACGAACACGACGAACACCACGAACACCACGAACGCTGCAAGCAGCGCGACGCCCACACCTGCCGCAGCCTCTCAATGAAACCGCGCAGTCAAAACGTGAGGCTCGCGCTCGTGGGTGTCACGCTGACACCGTAGTTACACGTCGGCGGGTTTGGCACCATCAGCCCGCTCGGGGCCCACGGCACGTGGGCGATCGGTTTATCGCCAACGTCATCGAGCACGACGTTCGTGAAGTCGACGAAGCCATTGCTCGAATACTGGCTGCATGCCCCGACGCCATAGACCTCGAGCACACCGGCGAATGCCCAATCGAACCGCTGCCCGTTGTTGCTCGTGCGCCGAAGTACGCTTTGCGTCGCGCGCGTCGTATCCGCCGTCACGATGTCCCATCTCGAGCAAACCTGGGCTGCTGGGCAGTCGCCGGTAATCGCACCGGCGATCATGTCACCCGTCGCAACGGCCACGGGGTAGCTGTAGTTCACGTTACCCGAGATGCAGCAATTCCAGCTCGCAATCGACCACGCATGATCGTTGAAGCCGTTCCATGCGAGCACCGGTTGCAGGATCGTCACCACGTGCTCGTAGTCCTCGAGGCCCGGGAAGTAATAGAGCACCTGGCCGACATCGGACGCCGGCGGGGAAGGCACGAGCCACTTCGCGTTCACGCCACCGAACGGCGCACTGCCGTGGTACCAGCTCGCTTCGAGCCAACCATTGGCGCTCGGCGCATGGCCGCGCTTGTCGTACACGGCATCGCCCGGCCAAGCGCTGGGATCGATGCGAATGCCGTCCGGCCTGTACCGGGGATGGCCGCATGCCGGCGACGGCTGCACGCGGCCGTCGGCAGCTTGAATGCGCCCGTCGGCCAACAATGTCTCGCCGGCGGCGACCGCGCGTACGCATGATAGATGGGAATAACCGAATGGCGTAACCACATAGCCTTGCGGCACGCCCGGCGGCAGATGCCTTGCGACGGTCGGCGTTCGGCTGGCACCCGCATCGACGCGCGCATCGTCGTCGGCCCGACTGTTGCGCGCCGTCGCGGCCAACAACGCCATCGACAACGCGATGAAAACAACGATCTCGCCGACACGTCGGATCGGCGAATTGAAGCGCCTGGCTCGCATGTCTTTCTCCTGTCGTCACCGATTGCCGCGCCCGCGATGGACGCGGAGCCTTTCAGCATCGATACATCGACCGGAAATATAGGAGGCGGGTCGGCGAAGCAATACCTATCGGAGGAGCCAGGTTCGCCCTTGCGCACCGATAAAAGCCCTGAGGCGTTGCTCGTCTGGATGTCGATGGAAGACCCGATTCGGCAAGCGAGCCTGTGTCAGGCCGTGGCGAGCAAGTCGAGCAGTGCGCCGCCACTTTCTTCGAGCGGCCCGGAATTGTCGATCGTGGTGAGCGCGACGTGCGGCGGGATGACGAACGGCACGCGGCGCGCGAGCCTTTCGCGCACCTCGTCAAGGGTCTCGCGCCCACGCGACGCGAGCCGGGCCGCGAGGACGTCGGGCCGCGCGTCGATATGAACGGCCGTGAGCGCCGGATAGCGCGCAAGCGCCTGCCCGAGATGCTCGCGCGAGCCGTTGATTACGACGGTAAAGCCTTGCTCCATCCATGCCTCGATTTCGATGCCGATTCCATAGTGCCGCCCGTGACTCGACCAGTGAAGCGCAAAGAGGCCGAGATTTGCGCGCACGACAAACTCCTCGGGGCTCAGATGCACGTGGTTTTCGCCGCCGGCGTGGGCCGCGCGCGTGATGTAGCGGTGCGCAAACAGCACGCGCGAGCCGCTTAGCCGATCGCGCGCGAACGCGAGCAAGGTGTCCTTGCCGGCACCGGAAGGCCCCATGACGTAAAAGATGCGGCACTTCATCGGGCACCTCCAAACCGCAGCCGCGCGGCGAGCACGAACGGCTCGCCAGGCTGCGACTCGACAAACAGCGCGGCACCGTCGATCGGCATCGGACCAAGGGCGGGCAACTGCGCGCGCCACCAGCCGATGGGTACCTGTCGGTCGCCGCGCTCGATCGAATCGGAAAGCGTCATGCGAAAACGAAACTCGTCGAGCACATAGGGATAACCCCAGCGATCGAGCAACTCACGCTGCCGGATGGTGAGACTCCCCTCGAGCCGGCTTCAAGCGGGAAACACGCCCGTCGAAAGATAGCGGTCGCCGCGATCGCAGACGACAAACACGATGGTCGCGTTCTCGACTTGCCGCGCGACGCGCAAAGCAACTTCGCACGCGCCACCCGACGAGATGCCGCAGAAAATGCCTTCGACGGCCGCCATGCGCCGCGCCATCGCTTCGGCCGCCGCCTGCGTCACGTTCTCGGTGCGATCCACACGGCTACGATCGAAGATCTTCGGCAGATACGCCTCGGGCCATTTGCGGATGCCAGGAATGCGCGAGCCTTCCTCGGGCTGCGCGCCGATGATCTCGATCTCGCTGTTTCGTTCTTTCAGATACTGGGACACGCCCATGATCGTGCCCGTCGTGCCCATCGACGAAACAAAGTGCGTGATGCGCCCTTCGGTGTCGCGCCAGATTTCCGGCCCCGTCGCCTCGTAGTGAGCGAGCGGGTTGTCGGCGTTCGCGAATTGATCGAGGATGACGCCCTTGCCTTCGCGCTCCATCTGCGCGGCCAGATCGCGCGCGTATTCCATGCCGCCCTTGACAGGCGTCAGCAGGATCTCGGCGCCGTATGCGGCCATGCTTTGCCGGCGCTCCACGGAGAGATCCTCGGGCATGATGAGCACCATCTTGTAGCCGCGAATGGCCGCAGCCATCGCGAGCGCGATGCCGGTATTGCCGCTCGTCGCTTCGATAAGCGTGTCGCCAGGCTGGATGCGCCCGCGCTCTTCCGCCTTCTTGATCATCGACAGCGCCGGCCGGTCTTTCACCGAGCCCGCCGGATTGTTGCCTTCCAGCTTGGCGAGAATCACGTTGTTGCGGCTGCGGATTTCATCGTCCGGCAACCGGACGAGCTGCACGAGCGGCGTATTGCCGATGGTGTCTTCGATTGTTTTGTAAGGCATGGGCGTTGCGCTCTCGCGAGCGCCATATCGTAAGCAGTTTCGAGAATGGACTCGATTGTAAAGCAGGGCGTGTCGGCGCGCCCGGCGCCGCCGCGCCGCCGCCGCCGCGTGAACGCGCCTCGCGCCTCGCGCTTTGGCGCGCGGCTGTCAGCACTGCGTGCTTGCGCCGCTGCGCGAATGCAAAAAACCCGCGGCAAGAACCGCGGGAAGCCGTCATCCGAGAGACGGCTGAAGGAGCCGAAATACCGAAACCGATACAACCATGAAGCGTCACGCGAAGGCACCCTCAAACGCCGAACGGTGCGCGCCGCCTCATCAATTCCTTATGGCCACCGAGGCGCTGTTCTTCTGCGCACTTGGGGCGGAACGCGCCGCGTCAGCCGGCGCGCCAGGCCCCGGGACGCTGGTCGAACCGATCGCAAGACCTTCGGCCTGCAATCGCGCGAGCGTGTGGCCGCCGAGTCCCTTGACGCGCTGAGCAAGATCGGCGGCGTCCCTGAACGGCCCGTTCGAGGCACGCTCATAGAGAATCGCCTTGGCCTTCGAGGGGCCGATGCCTTTGATGCCGCGCAGAGCGCTCTCATCGGCGGAATTGACATCGACGGAAGCAAACGCCTGACCGGCGAACGCCTGACCGACGAATGAGGCGACGAAGGCCGCCAGGACGAGAAATCGTTTGAGCATGGAGTCTCCGTTTCACACGGCAGCCGGCGAGTGCCGACTGCGAGACCCCAGTTTATAAAGAGCGGCCGGCGCTTTACAGCTGGCCGAACAGCCAACGCACGTAGCGATCGACTCCCTCTTGCACCGTGAGGAACGGCGCCTCGTAACCGGCTTCGCGCAAGCGCGTGAGGTCCGCTTGCGTGAAGCACTGATACTTGCCGCGCAACGCATCGGGAAACGCGACGTATTCCAAGAGCCCCCGCTGCACCATTTCGGCGAGCGAGAGCGCGCTCTGCCCATCGAGCGCGCGCAGGGTATTCACGGCAGTGGTCGCGATGTCATTGAACGGCTGCGCGCGGCCCGTGCCGAGATTGAAGATGCCCGATTTTTCGGGATGATCGAGGAAGAAGAGATTCACCTTCGTCACGTCTTCGACGGAGACGAAGTCGCGCGTTTGCTCGCCCGCCGCATAGCCGTTGTACTCGCCGAAGAGCTTGACCTTACCCTCCGCGCGAAACTGGTTGAAGTTGTGAAACGCGACCGATGCCATGCGAGCCTTGTGCGACTCGCGCGGGCCATAGACGTTGAAATAACGAAACCCGGCGATCTGGCTTTTCGCGCTCGGCAGCACGCGCCGGATCAGCTGATCGAACAGGAACTTCGAATAGCCGTACACGTTGAGCGGCGCCTCGACCTCGCGATCCTCAACGAAACGCGTCGAACCGCCGTAGATCGCCGCCGACGACGCATAGAGAAACTGCGCGCCTTGCGCGAGGCATGCATCGAGCACGGCGCGGCTGTAGCGGAAGTTGTTCTCCATCATGTAGCGGCCGTCGGTTTCCATCGTGTCCGAACAGGCGCCTTCGTGGAACACCGCGCGCACCTTGCCGAAATCCCCGCGCGCAAAGCGTTCGACGAACTCCGTCTTGTCGAGATAATCGTCGATCTCGCAATCGACGAGGTTCTTGAACTTGTCGGCGCGCGTCAGATTGTCGACGGCGATGATGCGCGTCTCGCCGCGCTCGTTGAGCGCCTTGACGAGGTTGCTGCCGATGAAGCCGGCGGCTCCGGTGACGATGAGAGTCATGATCGTTGTAGCGATGAAATCAAAAAGAAGCAGTCGATGCGCGCAATGAGGTTCGATCGAGTGGACGCAAAAACGCCAGGCGCGACATTCAGGAAAAGAGCTCGTCGTAGTCGACGGTCGCCGTGCCGAGCTTGCCCACGACGATGCCGGCCGCGCGGTTGGCGAGCGACACCGCGTCGACGAGCGGCAGCCGCGCGCCAAGCATCACGGCGAGCGTCGCGATCACCGTGTCGCCCGCGCCCGACACATCGTACACTTCGCGCGCCACGGCCGGCGCGTTGAGCACGCCGCCGTCGGCGGTAAAAAGCGTCATCCCTTCTTCCGACCGCGTGAGCAGCAGCGCTTCGATATCGAGCGATGCGCGCAGTGTCGCCACGCGCGAGCGGAGATCGTCCTCCGACTTCCACTGCCCGACCACCTCGCGCAGCTCGGCTCGATTCGGCGTGATCAGCGTCGCGCCGCGATAGCGCTCCCAGTCATCGCCCTTCGGGTCGACGAGAACCGGCTTGCCCGCCGCGCGCGCCTTCGCGATCATCTGCGTCACGTGCGTGAGCCCCCCCTTCGCGTAATCGGACATCAGGACCACGTCTTGCGATGGGAGCAGGGTATCGAAGCGGGCCAGGCCCGCGAGCAGTGTCTCGTGCGCCGGCATGTTCTCGAAGTCGACGCGCAAGAGCTGCTGCTGGCGCGACAGCACGCGCAGCTTGATCGTCGTCGACAGATCGGGATCGCGCTCGAGATGCGCCGTGACGCCGCTGCCCTCGAGCAGCTCGACGATCCGCTCGCCGGGCTCGTCGCGGCCGACAACGCACAAGAGCCCCGCCTGCGCGCCAAGCGCCGCCGCATTGCGCGCGACGTTGGCGGCGCCGCCCAAGCGGTCTTCCTGGCGCTGCACATGCACGACCGGCACCGGCGCTTCGGGCGAAATGCGGTTGACGTCGCCAAACCAGTACCGGTCGAGCATGACGTCGCCGACGACCAGCACGCGCGCGAGCGCAAGCCGCTCGCGCGGCACGGTGGGCAGACCCGGCGATTGAGTCACTGCGGTATTGGCAGGATTAGGCTCGCGCATCGGATGGGACAGTGAAGTCGACATGGGGACGCCCGATCGCGTGATAGTCGATGCCGAGCTCGGCCATCGCGTCGGGTTCATAGAGATTGCGGCCGTCGAAAATGACGGGCGATTTAAGGACCGATTTCAGATTCGTGAAATCGGGGCTCTTGAACTCTTTCCATTCGGTCATGATCAAGAGGGCATCGGCGCCTGGGAGCGCGTCCTCTTGCGTCGTCACGAACGAGAGGCGTGCGTGGTCGCCGGGCGCGCCGGCCAGATCGAGCGCGAATACGCGCCGCGCTTCATCGAGCGCAACCGGGTCGTACGCGCGCACTGTTGCGCCGCGCGCGAGCAATGCGGCGATGACGCGGCGGCTCGGGGCTTCGCGCATGTCATCGGTGTTCGGCTTGAACGAGAGGCCCCACACGGCGAACGTGCGGCCCGTCAGGTCCTCGCCAAGCGTCTTCGCAATCTTGCCGACGAGCACTTCCTTCTGGTCGTGGTTGACCTCCTCGACCGCCTCGAGAATGCGCAGGCGGTGGCCGTTCTCGCTCGCCGCACGCACGAGCGCTTGCACATCCTTCGGGAAGCACGAGCCGCCGTATCCGACGCCCGCATACAGAAAGTGATAGCCAATCCGCGGATCGGAGCCGATGCCGCGACGCACAGCCTCGATATCGGCACCGACGCGATCGGCCAGATTCGACATCTCGTTCATGAACGAGATGCGCGTGGCCAGCATCGCGTTGGCCGCGTATTTGGTGAACTCGGCCGAGCGCACGTCCATGTAGAGCGTGCGCTCGTGGTTGCGGTTGAACGGCGTGTACAAGCGCTTCATCTTTTCGCGCGCGGCCAACCCGGCTTCGTCGTCGTCGCTGCCGAGCACGATGCGATCGGGCCGCATGAAATCGTCGACGGCGGCGCCCTCTTTCAGGAACTCGGGATTCGAGACGACCGAGAACCGATGCTCGGCGCTCGCCGCAAGCCCGCGCGCCGCGAGTTGCTCGGCGATGACGGCACGCACACGCTCCGCGGTGCCGACAGGCACCGTGGATTTGTCGACGATCACCTTGAAGCCGTTCATATAACGACCGATGTTGCGCGCCGCTTCGAGCACGTATTGAAGGTCGGCCGAGCCGTCTTCATCCGGCGGGGTTCCGACGGCGATGAACTGGATCTCGCCGTGCTCGACGCTCGCCTTCACATCGGTCGAGAACGTGATGCGGCCATGCGCGCGCGTTCGCGCGATGATTTCCTGCAAGCCCGGCTCGTGAATCGGCACGCCGCCGCTGTTGAGAATGTCGATCTTGCGCGGATCGACATCGAGACAGAAGACGTCGTTGCCGATCTCAGCGAGGCACGCGCCCGTGACAAGGCCGACGTAACCCGTACCGATAATGGTGATTTTCATGTGCGTCCTGGTGATGGATGCCGGCGCTTCGCCGGCTGTCAGTGGCCGCTGCTGCTTTGCCCACGCGGCCTCGCGTGGGTAGCGCATGCGGCCGCTCGAACTGCATGGAGCAACGCTTGCCCAGTGGCCCGCGAGTGGGCGGTGCCGACGGCGTCAAGTCTGTGTCGCGATCGGCTCGACGCGCCGCGGCGCATAAGTTTCCCAGCCGCTGCAGCCTGGGCACTGCCAATAGAACAACCGCGCCCGAAAACCGCAATTCTGGCACGTGTAACGTGGCAAATTTTTGGTGCGCTGCTTGATCAGCGTACGCATCAATTCGAGTTCGCTGCGCCGCGATTCGTCGGCTGTCGCCATTTGCGCCTCGATGAGGCGCGTCATGCCGGTGAGGTTCGGCGCCGTGCGCATTTGCGCACGGGCGAGCGCATGCGCGGTCTCGGGGCCGCTCAGCTGTGCGACGTGCGGATAGGCCACGTCGAGCAAATCGCTCGATCCGTACTGCTCCACGTAGCTCGTGAGCAGCGCGGCGCCTTCGCCCGCGCGCGAGAGCGCCGCATAGGCTTTCATCAGCTTCTCGGCGACAAGCGGCAAATACGCGGGATTTTGCGTCTCGACGCGTCGCCATACCTCGATAGCCGCCGCGTGATTGCCGCCGGCCGCTTCAACATCGCCGGCGAGAATGGTGGCCCGCACGTTCTGCGGATTGGCCTGCAACGCAAGCTTCAGTTGCGCCGCCGCTTCATTGGCGTCCTTGCGCAGGAGCGCCTCTTGCGCGAGCTCGCAGTGAAATTGCGCCACTTCCTTCATGAGCGGATCCGCACCCATCCCTTCGAGCCTGTGAGCCGCTTCGATCGCCTGCACCCAATCCTTCTCGATCTCGTAGATCGTGAGCAACACACGGTGCGCGTCGAGCGCGAACGGGCCCGCCTTTAGCCTTGCCAAGGTATCCTCGGCCCGATCCAGCAGCCCTGCCTTGAGAAAATCCTGACCGAGCTCGAAGAGCGCGTGATCGCGCTCGGTCTCCGGCAGATCGTTGCGACTAAGCAAGTTCTGGTGAATCCGTATCGCGCGATCGGTCTCGCCGCGACGCCTGAACAGATTGCCGAGCGCGAAATGCAACTCGATGGTTTCGGGGTCGAGCTTGACGACTTCGATGAAGGCATCGATCGCCTGATCAGGCTGCTCGTTCAACAGAAAATTAAGGCCGCGAAAATAGGATCGCGGGAGATTGGCGCTTTCGGACAAGAGCGTCTTCAAATCGTAGCGCGCCGCCATCCAGCCGAATGCGAACGCCACGGGGACAACGAGCAGCCACCAGAAATCGAGATCCATGCGAAGGTCGGCGAAGCGAAAGAAGAAGGCGTATCGATGAGAGCCCGGCGCTCAGATGAGTGGCGGAACGGGCGGCTCGGCGACGACGGGCGGCGCCTCACGCGCCGAGCGCAAGTCTCGCTTCAAGCGCCCGTTTTCGAGCTTGAGCCGCACCATCGCGGGCAGCGACGAAATCAGCCCCGCCAGCAAACCCACACCAAAAAATGCGAGGCCGACGAGGATCAGCGGCGCCTGCCAGGCATAGCCCGCAAAAAAATTCAGCGTGGCGCTTTGCGTATTGGCAAGCGCTAACACTAGCAGCAATACGAATACGAGAATACGGATCAACCACACGATGACTTTCATAAAGGCTCTCTCTTGTCGGAGACGGCGGATCCTCTCGCGCAAGGGCGTGCACAACACTCAGCCACCCGTACCGAAGTGCCCGTATTGTAAAGGAAAGAACGCCCGCGACCCTGCGCGAGCGGCTTCCAATACCCTGCGCACGCACGTGGTGCCGCCGGTTGCGGGCGTTGTGCTGGTCGCAGACGTGAAAAAAGCGCCCGAAGGCGCTTTTTTTATTTGCCGGCCCCGCTGTCGGAGCCGCTGACGTCAATCCGCGAAACTCAAAAACCACCGCACCGCTTGGGGAGCAAGACTCCCCTCGAGCAGCACGCTCACAGAGTGTCGTCCTCGTGGCCGGGCTTCAGCGGCTCGCCCGCCCGGCCGTCCACCCGCTCGCGCAACTCCTTGCCGGGTTTGAAGTGCGGTACGTGCTTTTCGGGCACCAGCACCTTTTCTCCCGACTTGGGATTGCGCCCAACGCGAGAAGGACGACGGTTCAGGCCAAAACTGCCGAAGCCGCGAATTTCGATGCGATGACCTTTGGCTAGCGCCTCCGACATCGCATCGAGCATCGTCTTCACCGCGAAATCCGCATCCTTGAGGACAAGTTGCGGAAATCGCGCTGCCAACTGGGCGACCAATTCCGATTTGGTCATACTGCGGCAGACCTCTTAAGGCTTACTGGTTCTGACCGTCGAGCTTGGCTTTCAACAGCGCGCCGAGGTTCGTCGTGCCCGTCGCCGCCGTATCGGCTGCGAGGCCACGCATCGCTTCTTGCTGCTCGGCGGAATCCTTCGCCTTGATCGACAGGTTGATGCCGCGCGACTTGCGATCGATGTTGATGATCATCGCGTTGACCTTGTCGCCTTCCTTCAGCACGTTGCGCGCGTCTTCCACGCGGTCTTGTGCGATTTCGGAAGCACGCAGGTAGCCTTCGACGTCAGCCGTGAGCGTAACCACGGCGCCCTTGGCATCCACCGACTTCACCGTGCCGTCGACGATCGAACCCTTGTCGTTCATTGCCACGAAGTTGCTGAACGGATCGCCTTCGAGCTGCTTGATGCCGAGCGAAATGCGTTCCTTCTCGACGTCGATGCCGAGCACGATCGCTTCCACTTCGTCGCCCTTCTTGTACTTGCGAACCGCTTCTTCGCCCGCTTCGCTCCACGAGAGATCCGACAGGTGAACCAGGCCGTCGATGCCGCCAGGCAGGCCGATGAACACGCCGAAGTCGGTGATCGACTTGATCGCGCCGCTGATCCGGTCGCCCTTCTTGAAGTTGCGGCTGAAGTCGTCCCACGGATTCGGCTTGCATTGCTTCATGCCGAGGCTGATACGACGACGGTCTTCGTCGATCTCGAGCACCATGACTTCGACTTCGTCGCCAAGCTGCACGACCTTCGACGGCGCCACGTTCTTGTTCGTCCAGTCCATTTCCGAAACGTGGACAAGGCCTTCGATGCCCGATTCGACTTCAACGAACGCGCCGTAGTCGGTGATGTTCGTGACTTTGCCGAACAAGCGCGTGCCCGACGGGTAGCGGCGCGAGATGCCTTCCCACGGATCGTCGCCCAGTTGCTTGATACCGAGCGAAACGCGGTTCTTCTCTTGATCGAACTTGAGGATCTTCGCGGTGACTTCCTGGCCGACCGACAGCACCTCGCTCGGGTGACGGACGCGGCGCCATGCGATGTCGGTGATGTGCAAGAGGCCGTCGATGCCGCCGAGATCCACGAACGCGCCGTAGTCGGTGATGTTCTTCACCACGCCTTCGACGATCGCGCCTTCCTTCAGCGTCTCGAGCAGCTTCGCGCGCTCTTCGCCTTGCGTGGCTTCGATCACGGCGCGGCGCGACAGCACCACGTTGTTACGCTTGCGGTCGAGCTTGATGACGCGGAACTCGAGCGTCTTGCCTTCATACGGCGTCGTGTCCTTGACCGGACGGGTATCGACGAGCGAACCGGGCAGGAACGCGCGGATGCCGTTGACCATGACGGTCATGCCGCCCTTCACCTTCCCGGTGATCGTGCCGGTGACGAGCTCGTTGTTGTCGAGCGCCTTTTCCAGCGACAGCCACGAAGCGAGGCGCTTCGCCTTGTCGCGCGACAGGATGGTGTCGCCATAGCCGTTTTCGAGTGCGTCGATCGCAACCGAAACGAAGTCGCCCGCCTGCACTTCTACCTCGCCCTGATCGTTCAGGAATTCCTCGATGGGGATGTAGGCTTCGGACTTGAGACCCGCATTGACGACCACGAAGTTGTGGTCGACGCGCACCACTTCGGCGGAAATCACTTCGCCGGCGCGCATGTCTTGCTTGGTCAGCGACTCTTCGAACAGAGCCGCGAAAGATTCGGTATTCGGGTTGGAGGTTTGCAGGTCGGACATAAAAATCGTAGTTGCATGGCTTCGCGCCGCCAGCCCGATCGGATGATCGGGACACCCGGCACGGGTGCGAGCGCCATACGAGGTTAAGGGTTGAACAACGTTCCGCTCGGCTTGAACAACGTTCGGCTCGAGCGACCGTAACGCCTACTGCGACGACTGATACCACTGCACCACCTGATCGACCGCCTGGTCGATCGAAAGCGCCGAGGTATCGAGCAGCTTCGCATCTGCCGCGGGTTTGAGCGGCGCGGCCGCGCGGCTGCTGTCGCGCTCGTCGCGTTCACGCAAATCCCGGAGCAAGTCATCCATACTAGCAGAAAAGCCTTTTTGGATCAATTGCTTATACCGCCGCGTGGCGCGTGCCTCGACGCTCGCCGTCAAGAACACCTTCAGCACGGCGTCCGGGAAGATCACCGTGCCCATGTCGCGCCCGTCCGCAACCAGCCCCGGCTCCTTGCGGAATGCCCGCTGGCGCGCCACGAGCGCCGCGCGCACCGGCTGATGCACGGCGATCGCCGACGCCCGGTTGCCGATCTCCTCCGCGCGGATTTGCGCCGACACGTCGACGCCGTCGAGCTGCGCGCAGCCCTCCCGGAACGTGATGTGCAAGTCGTCGACGAGAGCCGCGAGCGCCTCGGCGTCCGAGGGCGCCACGCCGTAGCGCACGCTGGCGAGCGCGGCGAGCCGGTACAGCGCGCCGCTGTCGAGCAGGTGGAAGCCGAGCTGGGCCGCCACGAGGGCGGCGACGGTGCCCTTGCCGGAAGCGGTGGGACCGTCGATGGCGATAACGGGCGTCTGGTGGAAGGGGCGAGTGGGTTTCATCTAAGGAAAAAGAGCGGCGGATCAAGGCGCATGATCAAGGCGAAACGAGCGTCTTGAAGCGGTCGAAATAATCGGGGAACGTCTTGGCGACGCACTTCGGATCGTTGATTCTCACGGGAACGCCGCCGAGCGCGACGAGCGAAAAGCACATCGCCATGCGGTGATCGTCGTACGTATCGATCGCCGCATGGGGTGTGAGGCGGGCAGGCGGCGTGACGACCAGATAGTCCTCGCCCTCCTCGATCGCGGCGCCCAGCTTGCGCAGCTCGGTCGCCATCGCCGCGATGCGGTCGGTTTCCTTCACGCGCCAGCTGCCGATATTGCGCAGCGTCGTCGTGCCGCGCGCGAAGAGCGCCGCAACCGCGATCGTCATCGCCGCATCGGGGATCAGATTGCAATCC
>DASZGN010000413.1:0-5110 GCA_035938775.1 Trinickia sp. | reverse complement strand
GGTGACGGTTGCGATGTTCGTCGCGATCGCCTTCTGGTATCACGACGTGCGGTGGCTGCCGCTTCTCGTGACCTATCTCATCGCGCTGAAGACGTACTGGATCGCACTTGCTTGGCACTGATGCAGTGAAGCATTGAAGGCAGGTTTGAAGCCGTTGGCGCGTGACTGACCGGTGTGCGCGACAGGGCGCTCGCCGCGCGTGCGACACGCGCCGCTGAAAGATTTTCGACAAATTGGGTGGCATTAACGATATGGCAGCTAGCGAAGGAACGCGCGTTTCGGACCCGTCCGAGTACATTGCGCACCACTTGCAGAACTTTTCCACCGCGCATCAGACGTCGATTTTCGACATCCATGTCTGGAATCTCGATACGCTTTTCTGGTCGATCGTCTGCGGTCTCGTGACGATTCTCGTGCTGCATCTCGCGGCGCGCAAGGCAACGCCGGGCGTGCCGGGCCGTTTCCAATGCGCGGTCGAAATGCTCGTGGAAATGGTCGAGGATCAATCGAAGTCGATGATCCACGGCAACCGCGCCTTCATCGCGCCGCTCGCGCTGACCGTGTTCGTCTGGGTCGCGCTGATGAACTCGCTCGATTTCATTCCCGTCGATCTGCCGGGCCGCATCATCGGCTGGCTCGGTCTTTCCGAATCCATCCCGCACCATCGCATCGTGCCGACTGCCGATCTCAACGGCACGCTCGGCATCGCGCTCGGCGTGTTCGTGCTGATGATCTATTACAACTTCAAGATCAAGGGGCCGGGCGGCTTTGCACACGAGCTGCTCTCCGCTCCGTTCGGCGCGCATCCGCTTCTGTGGATCCCGAACCTTGCACTGAACATCATCGAGTTCATCGCCAAGACGGTTTCGCTCGGCATGCGGCTCTTCGGCAACATGTACGCGGGCGAACTGCTGTTCCTGCTGATCGCGTTGCTCGGCAGCATCTGGACCTTCGGCGCGGACACGACGGTGCTCGGCTTCGTGGGCCACGTGCTCGCGGGCACAGTCTGGGCGATCTTCCACATCCTGATCGTTTTGCTGCAAGCGTTCATCTTCATGATGCTGACGCTCGTGTATATCGGTCAGGCGCACGACACGCACTGAGCGGCGCGGCGTGCGGTAACAAATTCGTTTTTCGTTTCTTTAAATCCGGTTCCAAAAAGTCTTTTACAAAGGAGTGATCATGCAAGCTTTCATCGCCAACATCCAAGGTCTGACCGCCATCGGTATCGGCATCATCATCGGCCTGGGTGCTATCGGCGCCTGTATCGGTATCGGTTTGATGGGCGGCAAGTACATCGAAGCCTGCGCCCGTCAGCCGGAACTGATGAACCCGCTGCAAACCAAGATGTTCCTCTTGGCTGGTCTGATCGACGCAGCGTTCCTGATTGGCGTTGGTGTGGCAATGCTGTTTGCGTTCGCGAACCCGCTGCTCTCGAAGCTCGTAGCCTGAGGTTACTCGGAAGTTTGCGCCGCTGCTTTTAAGTCGGCGGCGCAGGGACGAAACGGATGCTCGAGGCGCTGATCGAATGCTATGTCGATGAGCGCCTTACCGTTTCAATATTCCGAAATAGCAACGTTTAAGGAAACACCGTGAATCTCAACGCAACCCTGTTTGCGCAAATGGTCGTGTTCCTGATCCTCGCGTGGTTCACGATGAAGTTCGTGTGGCCGCCGCTGATCAACGCTCTCGACGAACGTGCAAGGAAGATCGCCGACGGCCTCTCGGCCGCCGAAAAGGGCAAATCGGAACTCGAGGCCGCGCACAAGCGCGTCGATCAGGAACTCGCTCAAGCGCGCAACGACGGTCAGCAGCGTATCGCCGAAGCCGAAAAGCGCGCGGTCGTCGTCGCCGACGAAATCAAGGCCAACGCACAGGCCGAAGCAGCCCGCATCCTCGCGCAAGCGAAGGCCGATGCCGAGCAGCAAGTCGTGAAGGCGCGCGAGTCGCTGCGTGCCGAAGTCGCGTCGCTTGCCGTGAAAGGCGCCGAGCAGATCCTGAAGCGCGAAATCGATCAAGCGGCCCACGCCGAGCTGCTCAATCAACTGAAAGCCGAGCTCTGATCATGGCCGAACTTGCAACCATCGCCCGTCCGTACGCAGAAGCGCTGTTCCGCGTGGCCGAAGGCGGTGACATCGCCGCCTGGTCCGCTCTCGTTCAGGAGCTGGCACAGGTTGCGCGTCTGCCCGAAGTGATGTCGATCGCCTCGAGCCCGAAGGTGAGTCACGCACAAGTCGTCGACCTGCTGCTCGCGGCGGCAAAGTCGCCGCAGAAGGACTCGCCGCAGGCCAGGAACTTCGTGCAGATGCTGGTCGACAATCATCGGCTGTCGCTGCTGCCCGAAATCGCCGTCCAGTTCGACGAATTGAAAAACGCTCGCGAAGGCGCGGCCGATGCGCTGATCGTCAGCGCATTCCCGCTTGACGGAACGCCGCTCTCCGAGCTCATCGCGAGCCTCGAGCGCAAGTTCCAGCGCAAGCTGAAGCCGACAGTTCAGGTCGACCCCTCGCTGATTGGCGGCGTGCGCGTGACGGTCGGCGACGAAGTGCTCGATACCTCGGTCCGCGCGCGGCTCGCGAGCATGCAGACGGCATTGACCGCGTAAAGCTTTGAGCGCGAGGCGCGGCCGCACGCAACAGAATTGACTATCAGGAGCGAATAATGCAACTCAATCCCTCTGAGATCAGCGAGCTGATCAAGAGCCGGATCCAGGGCCTTGAAGCGAGCGCAGACGTTCGCAACCAAGGCACCGTGATCTCCGTGACCGACGGCATCGTGCGCATTCACGGCCTGTCGGACGTCATGCAAGGCGAAATGCTGGAATTCCCGGGCAACACGTTCGGCCTCGCACTGAACCTCGAGCGCGACTCGGTCGGCGCCGTGATTCTCGGTGCGTACGAACACATCTCGGAAGGCGACATCGTCAAGACGACGGGCCGCATCCTCGAAGTGCCGGTGGGCCCCGAGCTGATCGGCCGCGTGGTCGATGCGCTCGGCATCCCGATCGACGGCAAGGGTCCGATCAACGCGAAGATGACGGACGCCATCGAAAAGATCGCCCCGGGCGTGATCTGGCGTAAGTCGGTGTCGCAGCCGGTGCAAACGGGTCTGAAGTCGATCGACTCGATGGTGCCGATCGGCCGCGGCCAGCGCGAGTTGATCATCGGTGACCGCCAGACCGGCAAGACCGCGGTGGCCGTCGACGCGATCATCAACCAGAAGGGCAAGGACCTCATCTGCATCTACGTCGCGATCGGCCAGAAGGCTTCGTCGATCATGAACGTGGTGCGCAAGCTCGAAGAAACGGGCGCGATGGACTACACGATCGTCGTCGCCGCGTCGGCTTCGGAATCGGCCGCGATGCAGTACCTCGCACCGTACGCCGGCTGCACGATGGGCGAGTACTTCCGCGACCGCGGCCAAGACGCCCTCATCATTTATGACGACTTGACCAAGCAAGCCTGGGCGTACCGCCAGATCTCGCTGCTGCTGCGTCGTCCGCCGGGCCGCGAAGCGTATCCGGGCGATGTCTTCTATCTGCACTCGCGTCTGCTCGAGCGTGCGGCTCGCGTCTCGGAAGAGTACGTCGAGAAGTTCACGAACGGTGAAGTGAAGGGCAAGAGCGGCTCGCTGACGGCGCTGCCCGTCATCGAAACGCAAGCGGGCGACGTGACCGCGTTCGTGCCGACGAACGTGATCTCGATCACCGACGGCCAGATCTTCCTTGAAACCGACCTCTTCAACGCGGGCATCCGTCCGGCAATCAACGCCGGCGTCTCGGTGTCGCGCGTGGGTGGCGCGGCGCAGACGAAGGTCGTGAAGAAGCTTTCGGGCGGCATCCGTACCGACCTCGCGCAGTACCGCGAACTCGCGGCCTTCGCGCAGTTCGCGTCGGATCTCGACGAAGCAACCCGCAAGCAGCTCGAACGCGGCCGTCGCGTGACGGAGCTGCTCAAGCAGCCGCAGTACCAGCCGCTGCAAGTGTGGGAGCTCGCCGTGTCGCTGTTCGCCGCGAACAACGGCTATCTCGACGACCTCGACGTGAACGACGTGCTGCCGTTCGAGAAGGGCCTGCGCGAATACCTGAAGACGAGCCATGCGGACCTCGTGAAGCGCATCGAAGACACGAAAGACTTGTCGAAGGACGACGAGGGCGCTCTCCACGCCGCTCTGAAGGACTTCAAGAAGTCGGGTGCTTATTGATCCTCGAGGCATAACGGACCTGAAGCCGCGCGCACCGTGCGTTTGAGCGGGGCGCGCGGCTTCGATCAAGGAGCAAGCAATGGCTGGAATGAAGGAAATTCGCGGCAAGATCAAGAGCGTGCAAAACACGCGCAAGATCACGAAAGCGATGGAGATGGTGGCCGCATCGAAGATGCGCCGCGCTCAGGAGCGCATGCGCTCAGCTCGCCCGTACGCCGAAAAGGTCCGCGACATCGCTGCGCACATGAGCCGCGCGAACCCCGAGTATCGTCATCCGTTCATGGTGACGAACGAGGGCGCGAAAGCGGCCGGCATCATCCTCGTCACGACCGACAAGGGGCTGTGCGGCGGCATGAACACGAACGTGCTGCGCGCGTCGGTGCAAAAGTTCAAGGAACTCGAGCAAAAGGGTCAGTCGGCCTTGGCGACGGCCATCGGCAACAAGGGCCTCGGTTTTCTGAACCGCGTCGGCGCGAAGGTGGTGTCGAACGTCGTGCACCTGGGCGACACGCCGCACCTCGAAAAGCTGATCGGCGCCGTGAAGGTGCAGCTCGACCTGTATTCGGAAGGCAAGATCTCGGCGGTGTATCTCGCATACACGCGCTTCGTCAACACGATGAAGCAAGAGCCTGTGATCGAGCAGCTGCTGCCGCTGTCGGCGGAGCATTTCGAAACCGACGAGACGACGCCGCGCTCGGCCTGGGACTACATCTACGAGCCGGATGCGCAGACCGTGGTTGACGAGCTGCTCGTGCGGTACGTCGAAGCGCTGGTGTATCAGGCGGTTGCCGAGAACATGGCATCCGAGCAATCGGCGCGGATGGTGGCGATGAAGGCCGCATCGGACAACGCGAAGACGGTCATCAACGAACTGCAGCTCGTGTACAACAAGAGCCGTCAGGCCGCG
>DASZGN010000412.1:0-10696 GCA_035938775.1 Trinickia sp. | reverse complement strand
GGCTCGCCGAGCGCCTCGGCGATCTGCGTGTAGCTGCGCGTCTGCCCGTACGGAATGCGCCGCAACGCATCCCAGACGCGCTGTCGGAACGCCGAGGCGGCCACGTCGAGCGGCAGGTCGAACGTCTCGCGCGTGCCGTGCAGATAAGCGTCGATTTGCGCGATGAAAGGGGCGATGCGCGCACGATCCTCGATGAGCTCGGCGTTGGCGAATGCGCGGCGCAGCTCATCGATGAGCGACGCGGTATCGTCGCTGAACGCGATGCTGCAAATGCCCTTGTTGGTAGCGGCGACGAGCACCCGACCAAGGGGCGTTTGGGCGCTGGCATAGTGGACGGCGAGCCCGGCGCCCTTCTTTCGGTACACGGAAGGCGCCATCCCGAGCTCGCTCGCCGCGTTGCCATAAAGCCGCGACGGCGAATTGAATCCCGCGTCGAGCGCGGCGCGCGTGACGTCGTCGCCGCGCTGCAAGGCGTCGCGCAACGCGGCCCCGCGCCGGGCCGCCTGATATCGGTGCGGCGATACGCCCATCACGCGCTTGAAAAGCCGCTGCAGATGAAAGGGGCTCACATGCACCGCTTCGCTCAGCTGAGCGAGCGTGAGCCGCGCATGGGGATCGGCGTCGAGCGCGGCGCACGCTCGCTCCACGATCGCGATGTCGCGCGGCAGGCCGCCGGGGCGGCAGCGCTTGCAGTCGCGGAAACCGGCGGCGCGCGCCTCGTCGACCGTCGCAAAGAATGCGACGTTGCTCCGGTGCGGCAGCCGCGAAGCGCAAGACGGCCGGCAAAACACACCCGTTGTGGCCACGGCGTAAAAGAAAGCACCATCGGCGCGAACGTCGCGTGCGACGACCGCGTCCCAGCGATCAGCATCCGATTGATAGGCGGTTGGCATCTCGTTCCTCGATTTTGCTCAGCACACGACGATTACTGTATGCGCCGCCTGTGCGCTTGACGCGCCGGATCTTGCGGTTCAACTGCAATCTTTTGCCTCCCGGCAAACCGGTCATGCGAGCAATGGGTGTCGCCGCGCCCGACAGGTACGTGTAATTGTCCGTCATAAAAAGATATTGCATTGCACCATCGCAATGTGTATAGTTGCATCTGTCTCCTCCATGTCTCCTCCTGATATGGATTCACCCGCTCTCTCGAGAGCGGGTTTTTTTTGTCCATCGTCCGCGCAGAGCGGGAACGGCGCGCCGTAATCGTCCCGTTTATCAGCTCGCGGGCCTACCCGCTTGGCTTACTTCAGGGTCATACCCGCTGGCGCCCTGCGGCATTCGCTTGCTTGCCCTAAAATCGAAGGCTTAAAGCGCTTCGACTTACCCCGCTGAAATCCCACATCGTGGGAGTGCAAGGCACGCCTGCGGGCACGCACGCCGCTTGGGCGCATTGCTCAAAGAAAGGAGACGCGTCGATGAAGCTGACCATTCGCGAGATCGATCACGTGGTGATCCGCACCGCTGACCCTCAGGCCATGACGCGCTTTTATTGCGAAGCGCTCGGCTGTACCGTCGAAAAGGAGCAGCGCGATATCGGGCTCATTCAGCTTCGCGCGGGGCGCTCACTGATCGATCTGCTGGCCGTGGGCGCTCCGATCGATCGGCCCGACAGCGGCGTGCCGGGCGCAGGCCGCAACATGGATCACCTGTGTCTGCGCGTCGAGCACTACGACGCGGCCGAGCTCGCCGCGCACCTCACCGCGCATGGCGCGCGGCTTGGCACCGAAGCACGGCGCTACGGGGCGGACGGCTTCGGTCAGTCGCTGTACCTGTTCGATCCCGAGGGCAACATGATCGAACTCAAAGGGCCGCCTGAAGCCGCGCGCATCACTTCTCTCTAGCTGCGAAGCGCCGCGCCTCAGGCGGACACGGCCGCCTTGAGCACCGACCATTCGACGACGACCGGCTCAGCGCTCGCGCTTGTGAGCCAGGCCGCGCTGTCTTGCACCGTCATCTGCAAGCGCATCGTGCGTTCGGCGAGCCGGCCGAGTGCCTCGCCGACGCCTTGACCGAGCGACCACACCGCGACGTTGCGCAACCGCTCCACCTTGTTGCGCACGCCTTGCCACCAGATGTCGGAAGTCCGCCCGCCGTAGGCGATGACGACAACTTCGCCCGCCCGTGCGCTCGCCTTGGCGATGCGCCGCTCGTCGGGCTGGCCCACTTCGATCCAGGTTTCGATCGCGCCGGTCAGATCCTTTTGCCACAGATCGGGCTCGTCGGTATCGGATAGGCCCTTGCAGAACTCCAGCCGCTCTCTTGCAAACAGCGCAAACGCGGCGATGCGCACCATCATCCGTTCATCCGTTTCCGAGGGATGGCGTGCGATGGTGAGCGAGTGATCGCCGTAGTAGTGCCGATCCATGTCGGCAATTTGGAGTTCCGCTTTGTAGATCGTCGATTTGAGAGCCATGCTGCACCAGGGGGAACTCGTTTTTCGCGGGCGAAGGCCCATCTGCTCGTTGCAAGAAGCTTGCGCCGGCATGGATGGCCGGCGCGTGATGATATCGGATGAAACGGGCTGGGCAAATGAAAAACGGCCTGGCATTAGCCAAGCCGTTTTCGGCGCTGCGCCCCGGCGCGGATCGAATCGACCGCGAAGCGCGAAACTGTACGGAGGCGCCCGCTCCGCGTGCCGGTCCTGACTTACAAACCGTCTTGCTTGATGAATTCGGCGCTGGTCCACATCCCTTGCGTATCGCTATTGGCCGCATTCACGAACTCGACATCGCGGCCGACGACACGAACAACGCGGAAATCGGAGTGCTCGGGCGTCGACAGGCATTGGTAGCCGGAAAAGAACTCCAGCATCTTTTGTTGTTCGCCGGCCTGTGCATGCTGATAAGCGGCGTCGAGGTTATCCTTCGACAAGCACCCATAAGCGTTGGGCCTGAATTGAAACGTCTGCTGCGGCTTGAGCACCGTGTCTTGCGCTTGCGCGATCGAGGCCGCGGCGACAAAACCGGTCAGCATTAAAAGCGTTCCAAGTTTCTTCATGTTCTGTCTCCATGCGGGTTTCTACTCGGGTTAGCTATGTATTTAAAGGGAATCTAAAACCCGCAACGATGAGAATAGTCCACGCACGCCCAAGCACAAGCACAACTCGTGTGCGATTGCAAAAGCGGCGGATTGCCGCACCCTTGAGGTTGCCTGTGTTGCAATGCGTCATGCGTAGGTATCGAGTTACGCCGTACGCCCGCAAGCGCAGCCAATCAGGCGCGAAGCACAGTGCTTCAAGCCTCTGGGCGCGAATAGGGTAATCCCGCCCTGTAATGAATTAAGCTGATTAATCAATCGATTTGCTTATTGGTGCGGTGCACACAAAGTCGATTTTGAGGGACACAGAAACACGCTTTATAACGGTTCAACTACAGAATAAAAACGATGCCAGCTGCGTCGATGCGTAGCTCGAAAAGGATTGTCCGCCAGGGGGCGCAAAAACACCCCCGAACCGCGTCATGCATTTTCGCTTGCACACGCAGCGCGGCTCATGAATAAATCGGGTTTTCGAGGAGCCAAGTCATGAGCCTGGTCCATTGGCTGGCGTTCGCGCTTGCTTCGTCCATCGTCGTCGTCATTCCCGGGCCGACGGTGTTCCTGGTGGTTTCTTATGCACTCGGCCACGGCCGCCGCTATGCGCTGGCCACGACGGCCGGCGTCGCGCTGGGCGACCTCACGTCGATGACCGCCTCGATGCTCGGCCTCGGTGCGGTGCTGGCCGCCTCGGCAACGGCGTTCACCGTAGTCAAATGGCTGGGCGCCGCCTACCTCGTCTACCTTGGCATCAAGCTTTGGCGTGCGCCGGTGGGCGGCGAGCAGGTGCCCGACATCTCGGAGACCCGACCGGGCCGTGTGTTCGCGCATGCCTACGCGGTGACCACGCTCAATCCCAAGAGCATCGTCTTCTTTGTCGCTTTCGTGCCGCAGTTCATGGACTTGCATGCGCCGGTCTGGCCGCAGATCGCCATTCTGGAGGCGACATTCGTCGTGCTCGCGACGCTCAATGCGTTCGGCTACGCGCTGCTTGCTTCGAGCGCCCGGCGCGCGATTCGCAGCAGCTCGGTGCAGCGCGTGGTGAACCGCAGCGGCGGCACGCTGCTCATCTGCGCAGGCGTGCTCGCCGCCGCCTGGAAGAAGTCGGCCGCGTAGCTCAAGCCGACCGGCGCGCGTACGCGCATTGCACAGGCTCGCCGAAGCGGACAGCCGGTAGCGGACGGGCGGTATGCGTGCCGGACCACGCGTGCCATGAGAAAGCCTGCGATCGGTCTGCCGCCGGCGTCTAGAATGAATCTCATTCTTCGGCTGCTCCCATGATTTGCGCGGAGACACATCGTGATTGAACGTTTGATATTGGGCGCCTTCCTCGTGATGCCGCTGTTGATTGTGGCGTTCCTCTTCTCCGACGAGTTATGGCAGGACCATCTGACAAAAGTGCGCGACGACAGAAACTCGCGCCGTGTAGATTGGCGCCATCCGTTGCGCAGCCTGCTGAACAGGCATTGACGCGCATTCCTGTAAGGTCGGCACTGCATAAGATGGACGGGCGGAACAATTAGCTGTCGCGGCACATTCGTCTGTCCGGAAGATATTTGAGCGGTGCCCGCGATATCGGTGCGGCCATTTTCCGATTCGCCTCCATCACAGGCTGACCAGGGAGATCAGATCGGCACGGAAACGAAGCGATTGGAACAACAGGCTGACGCCTATGCCAGCAGCCAGGCGAAGCTCTCGACCATGTTCGCTCTGCCGGACACCACGCGCGAAGAGAAGGCGCTGCTCGTGCAGATCCGCCAGCAAGGCGAGCTGGCCGAGCCGCTCATGCAAAAGGCACGCGAACTTGCGCTCTCGGGCGACAAAGACGCGGCCTACCGCGTGCTGCGCAACGACCTGCGGCCGGTGCAGGCCAAATGGTGGGGCCTCGTGCGCGAGCTGCGAGATATCGAGCACAAGCAAAACGACGACGAAACCGCGGCGGCAAAGGCGTCGTACACAACCAGCCGCACATGGATCATCTCGGTCGCCGCGCTCGCGCTTTTGACGAGCATCGTGTCGGCCGCGCTTATCACCCGTGCGCTCGTCAGACAGCTTGGCGGCGAGCCGGCCGATGCCGCCGGCGCCGCGACGCGCATTGCCGGCGGCGACTTGAGCGTCGAGGTGACCGTCAAGCTTGGGGACGCGACCAGCCTCATGCACGCGATGAAGACCATGCGCGAGAGCCTTGTCGCGATCGTGAGCCAGGTGCACGCCAGCACCGGCGCGATCGCCTCGGCTGCGGGGCAGATCGCGAGCGGCAATCTCGATCTGTCGTCGCGCACCGAGGAGCAGGCCGCCTCGCTCGAGCAGACCGCCGCGTCGATGGAGGAACTTACCGGCACCGTCAAGCGCAACTCCGATCACGCGCGCCGCGCGAACGAGTTCGCCCTCTCCGCGTCCACGGTATCGGAGCGCGCGGGCGCAGTGGTGTCGGAGGTCGTCAGTACGATGGGCTCGATCCACGGCGCGTCGCAAAAGATCGTCGAGATCATCGGTGTCATCGACGGCATCGCCTTTCAAACCAACATCCTCGCGCTGAATGCCGCAGTCGAGGCCGCACGCGCGGGCGAGCAAGGTCGCGGCTTCGCCGTGGTGGCCTCGGAGGTGCGCAGTCTCGCGCAGCGCTCCGCAACGGCAGCGAAGGAAATCAAGCAGCTTATTGGCGGCTCGGTGGAGCAGGTCGCGATTGGCAATCGGCTCGTCGAGGAAGCCGGCACGACGATGAACGAAGTGATGACGAGCGTCAAACGCGTGACGCACATCATGGACGAGATCATGAGCGCGAGCGCTGAGCAGGCGCGCGGCATCGAGCAGATCAACCAGGCGCTCGCGCAGATGGATAGCGTGACGCAGCAAAACGCGTCGCTTGTCGAGCAAGCCGCTGCCGCTGCCGAATCGATGCGTGAACAAGCGACGGCGCTCGTTCAGGCTGTGAGCGTCTTCAAGCTCAGCGGGCCGGATGCGTTGACGGGCGGGGCGCACGGTTCGTCGCGCAGCGCCGCGCGAGGGCGCGCACAGCCGGCGGCGAGCGGCGCCATGCTGGGCTACGACGCAGGGCTCGCCTGAGGCGAGGCGCAACGCGCGGTGCGCGGTGCGCGATGGAGGAAGGAAAAGCACACGGTTAGGACTGCCAATCGATATCGATAACGATAAAGAGGAAGCTTCGCATGAGTGGGACCGCATCTGGCCAGACCGAGATGGTCAATCCGCTCCGCAGTGACCCGAGGGCGAGCAATTGCGACGGCGCATCATCGAACGTGTTTTGGCAATCGGGCGGCCTGGCGAGCGACGTGCGCGCCCGGCAGTTCGGCTACGCGCCGGCGACGTTGTGGCTGACGGGATTGAGCGGCGCCGGCAAATCGACCATCGCTTACGCGCTCGAGCAACGGCTCAGAGCCGATCGTCGTCCCTGCGCGGTGCTGGACGGCGACAACGTGCGCCATCGGCTGAGCCGCGATCTCGGCTTCTCCGACGATGACCGGCGCGAGAACGTGCGGCGCGTGGCCGAGGTCGCGCGCTTGATGAACGACGTGGGGCTGATCGTCATCACTGCGCTGGTCTCGCCGTTTCGCGAGGATCGCGCAGCGGCACGGCGAATCATCGGCGAGGACCGGTTCGTCGAAGTGTACGTGAGCACCTCGCTCGAGGTCTGCGAGTCGCGCGACCCGAAGGGGCTTTATCGCAAAGCGCGGCAAGGGGAGCTCCGGCAGTTCACTGGGGTGAGCTCGCCGTACGAGCCGCCTCGCGCGCCGACCGTCGTCGTCGATACGGCGCAAAGGTCGCTTGAGGACGGGACAGATCTGCTCTACGATTTTCTGAGCGCACGTTGGGGAGGTTCGGCCGATGCCGGAACACGCTGAAAGCGCAATGGTCGCCGCGCCGCCGCAACGCCTCTTTGATGTCTTCAACGGCGATGCCGACGGCATCTGCGCGCTGCACCAGTTGAGGCTCGCCTCGCCTGCCGATGCGACGCTCGTCACAGGCGTGAAACGCGAGATCGATCTGCTGCGTCGCGTGCCTTGCCAAGCGGGAATCGAGGTGACCGTGCTCGACATCTCGCTCGACACGAATCTTGCCGCGCTCACGCGCCTGCTCGATGCCGGCGCGCGCGTCTCTTACTACGATCACCACGCCGCGCGTCACGCGTTCAAGCATCCCGGGCTGCGGCTCACGTGGGACGATGCGCCCGATATCTGCACGAGCCTCCTCGTGGACCGGCACCTGAACGGGCGATTTCGCCCATGGGCCATTGCCGCAGCTTTCGGCGACAACCTGGACAGGCGCGCACGAGAACTCGCGGCCAAAAGCGGCTTCGACGAGCACGCTGCGGCCGAGCTGGAAGCGCTCGGCCAGTTGCTGAACTACAACGCGTACGGCGACGCCCTTGCGGATCTACATGTGCCGCCGGAAACGCTTTATCGCGAGTTGCATGCCTACGTCGACCCGTTCGAATTCATCGCCGCGTCGCCGTGCTTTCGCGTGCTCGCCGACGGTTATCACGATGACGCCTCCCGGGTGGCAGCACTTGCACCGCACCGCGAGTGGGACAACGGCGCTATCTACGTGTTGCCCGATGCGCCGTGGGCGCGTCGAATTTCGGGCACATTTGCAAACCGGCTTGCCGCCGAGCGCCGCGCAGCATCGTATGCAGTACTAACTGAATCGGCGGATGGCTCCTATTGCGTCAGCATCCGCTCCGGCGCACCGCAGGCGCGCCCCGCCAATGAATTGTGCGCGCGCTTTGCCGGCGGCGGAGGCCGGCGAGCGGCCGGCGGTATCAACGCGCTGCCCGCCGCGTCGCTGGGCGCGTTCGTCGACGCTTTTTCCGCCTACTTCTCTCTCGCGAGCGGCGACGTTCATGTCGCGTCACCCTCGTCATCCTCTTTGACCAGGAACACCGATGAATGCTGAGCTAAAGAACGCGCCGCGCGGCACGCGGCCCCGCCCGGTGCTGATGATTCCGCTGCGTCGCTGCGGCAGCCATGCCTTGCGATTGCGTCTGAATTTCAATCCGCGGTTCCATTCGCCGTATCCGCTGCATATCGTCGATTTCATGCCGATCGTGCCGCTTTACGGCGACCTTGCCGACGACCGCGCGTATTTCCGGCTCGTGTGCGATGTGGTCGGCTTGCAGGCGGCGAGCATGGTGAAGTGGTCCGGCGTCGTATTCGATCCTGTCGAGATCTTCGAAGCCATACGGCGTGAGCCGCGCAGCGTGCATCGCGTTGTCTGGGAGCTGCTCCTGCGCGCGGGCGAGCAATGCAACGCGAGCATCGTGATGGACAAGTCGCTCGACAGCGTGCACTACGCCGATGAACTGATGCGGCTTTTTCCGGAGATGTTGTTTCTCAACGTCGTGCGCGATCCGCGCGCGCAAGTCGCGTCGATGAACAAGGCGATCATTCACGACTTCGACACGCTGCTCAACACGCAGACCTGGGTGGCCGCGCATCGCGCCGCGGACGCGCTGATGGCGCGCTATCCCGAGCGCGTGATGACGATGCGCTACGAAGACTTTCTCTTCGATCAGGAAGCGACATTGAAGCGGCTATGCGCGTTTTTCGGCATCGAATATCTGCCGCAAATGCTGGACGTATCGCGCTCTTCCGAAGCGCGGCAGATTTCGCGGATGTCGGCGCTGTGGTCGTCGAATTGTTTCCCGCCGATCGTGGCGAACATCGACAAGTACAAGCAGCAGCTGTCGGCCGAGGAAATCGCCGTCATTGAAACGCTTAGCGCCGACTACATGCGGCGCTACGGCTACGAGCTGACGACCGATGCACCGGCTGCGATTGACGCTGCGGCGGTGAACGCCGCGCGCACCCGTTCCGAGGCCCGCCGTGGCAATGCCTGGTGCGAACTGGAGCACGCGAACTTCCGCGACTACGCATTGCGCCGGCATCGCGCCGAGTATCTGCAGAGCGTGCGCGCCCGGATGGAGCAGCATGCCGCCGCGGCGCGAGCGCAGCCAGGGCCCACGTCGCTGGCCACGCTCGACGAATTGGACGGGGTGTTCGAGGTCACCGACTGAGCGCCGCTTGACGTTTAAGCGCATCGCATCACGCGCGCCGCGAGTGGCGAAGAAGTGCAGATCAAGCGAACGCCGCGGCGCCAACGCGTATTCACCCAAGAGGAAAGCCAACATGTCGACGGCAGCATTGTCGTGGCTGCACGCGCAGATCGTGCTCGCAGGCGTATCGGGATTGTCGATCGGTTTCACGATGGGACTTGTCGGCGGTGGGGCGGGCATGCTTGCGGTGCCGCTCTTGCTGTACGTCGTGAAGGTCGGTGATCCGCATGTGGCGATCGGCACCACCGCCGCATCGATCGCAGTCACCGCGCTCGTCAATCTCGCCGGCTATGCGCGCGAAGGGCTCGTGCGCTGGCGCAGCGGATCGGTGTTCGCCGCGGCGGGCGTGGCAGGCGCATTCGCGGGCTCCAGATGGTCGCTGAAAGTGGAGGGGGGCGAGGTGATGCTGCTGCTTGCGGCGATTGTGGCGATCGTCGCCGTGCTCATGTTCTCGCGCGCGCATTCGCGTTCGCGGATCGAAGCACCGACCGAGCTCGCATCTTCAGGCCGCGGCCTCGCCACGGCCGGTGCAGGCGTGGCGGTGGGCGGCATGGCGGGATTTTTCGGCATCAGCGGAGGTTTTCTGACGGTGCCCGCGCTGCACTTCATCGCGCGTATCTCGATGCTGGAGGCGGTCGCTTCCTCACTGGTCTCGGTGGTGGTGTTCGGCGCCACGACGGCGCTCAACTATGCACTTGCGGGCATGGTCAGCGTGCCGTTGGCGCTAGCGCTCGTCGTGGGCGGCGTCGCCGGCGGCCGCGCGGGGATGCGCACGGCGAAAGCGCTCGCCGACAAAGGGCACACCTTGCGTCAGGTGTTTGCGGCAATGCTGCTTCTGATCGCAGCGTATATCGCCTATCGCAGTTTAACGAACGCATGACACGTTCGCGATGCGCGGCCTGGCAGGCTCGAGCGCAAAAATAAAGCGGAGCAAATAATGAACTCTTTATCCGACTTCGCGGGCGCCGTGGCATCGCGCAGCGCGACAACCCGCATGGACCACCTCGACTGGCTCGAAGCGGAATCGATCCACATCCTGCGCGAGCTGGTGGCCGAGTGCAGCAAGCCCGCGCTGTTGTTCTCGGGCGGCAAGGATTCGGTCGTCGTGCTGCACCTTGCGCTCAAGGCGTTCGGCCTGGGCGCACAGCGCAAGACGTCGCTGCCGTTCCCGCTCGTGCATATCGACACGGGTCACAACTACGAGGAAGTGATCGACTTTCGCGACCGGCGCGCCGCAGAAATCGGCGCGGAGCTGGTGGTGGGCCACGTGGAAGACTCGATCAAGCGCGGCACCGTGCGGCTGCGCCGCGAGACCGATTCGCGCAACGCCGCGCAAGCGGTCACGCTGCTCGAGACGATCGCCGAGCACGGCTTCACGGCGATGATCGGCGGTGCGCGCCGCGACGAGGAAAAAGCGCGCGCGAAAGAGCGCATCTTCTCGTTTCGCGACGAGTTCGGCCAGTGGGACCCGAAAGCGCAGCGCCCCGAGCTGTGGAGCCTTTTCAATGCGCGGCTGCATGCGGGCGAGCACCTGCGCGTGTTTCCGATTTCGAACTGGACCGAGCTCGACGTGTGGCAGTACATCGCGCGCGA
>DASZGN010000411.1:0-6412 GCA_035938775.1 Trinickia sp. | reverse complement strand
AGCGCGGCCGACATGTTCATCGACGAGAACACGGCCGTACGGATCGCCTTGAACGTGTCGGAGCGGATCAGCGCTTCGTGGCGGTCGGCTGCCGACAACGGGGCTGCGGCCGGCTTCTCATGAACCGGCGGCGTTTTGACCGCGGTCGCGGCGGGTGCGCGCGCAGCGACGCTCGCGGCGGATGCGACAGGCAATGGCGACGAGGCAGGCGAGACAGGCGAGGCAGGCGAGGCAGGCGAGGCAGGCGAGCCGTGCGAGGCGGACGAAGGCGGCAGCGCGGCGCCATTCGCCGCGGCACCTGCCGGCTGAGGCGCGGGCGCGGACGGCGCACCGGGTGCGCCCGGTGCACTGGTCTCGCTTGGCGCGTGCGGCGCTGAGGGCTCGGCCGCCGGCGGCGTGGTTCGGCGACCGAACATCATCCGGCTTTCCGTCTGCGCAAGAATCGCGCGTGCCATGGCTCGTTCGCCGCGCTCGGCGCATCGCCGCCGGTGATGGAGTCGGCGAGCGACACGACGGCGCGTGCGAACGCGGATTGGCGCGTATCGGCGAGTGCCTCACCCAGGTTTTCGGCGAGCGCAAGCGTATGCGGCTCGTAGGGAAACTCGTGCACGGACGCGCGACCGAGCGCATGGACGAAGTCAGCCGGCGCGACGCGGCCGCGCACCGGCTGCTGCGCGTTGTTGAGCAGCACGGAAATCAAGGCATTGCCGGGCCGGCCTTCGGCGAAGCGGCAAAGCCGCGCCGTCTCGCGGGCGGCATGCACCGAGCGGTCGGCGACGACGTGCACGGTCTCGCAGGCGTCGAGCGCCTCGTCGGCCACGCTGCCTGCGCGTCGCGGCACATCGAGCACGACGTAATGGAAGTGGCGCTTGAGCGCCGTGATGAGCTCCGTGACGGCGCCCGCGCGCAGCGCGAGGTTCTGGTCATAGGCAAGCTCGGACGCGAGCACGAAGAGCCGGTCGCTCTGCGCGACGACCGCCTGGTTGATCAACTGCTGATCGAGCCGCTCGGTGTTCTGCACGAGCTCGGCGAGCCCGTTGTTGGGCGTCACGCCCAGCATCGACGCCGCCGCGCCGCCGTTCACGTCGAGATCGACATAGGCGATGCGGCGCCGGGTCTTGTCGGCGAGATGGCGGGCGAGCGCGGTGGCGATCGTCGTCACGCCGACGCCGCCGCGCGCGCCGATAAAGCCGATGGCCTTGCCGGTGCGCGCGCTCGCCGCGGGATCGGTGGAGGCGAGCGCGCGCTGCACGAGCTCGACGGTGAGCGGCTTCACGAGGTAGTCCTGCACGCCCATGCGCAGCAGACTGCGAAAGAGCCCGACGTCGTTGCGCTCGCCGGTCACGACGACCGTCACCGACGGATCGACCACTTCGGCAAGCCGCATGAGATCGGAGACCGGCATCGACGAGCCCGACACGTCGACGAGCAGATGCCGCGGCGAATGTCCGACATTGCGCATCAGCTCCACGGCATCGTCGATCGTGCCGCGTGCGACGTGCGCGTTCGCGATGCCCTGGTCGAGGAGCAGGTTGCGCACGACTTCTTCGCTGCTGGCATCGGCGACGACAGCGATCAACCGATCGGCCGCCGACGACGGCGTGCGGCGCTTGGCGTTCGGCTTGACGTTCAACTCGAAGGCACCCATTTTCGTGCGCTCCCTCAATGCGTGAGCGAGGAGGTGGTCGACGTCTGCTGCAACGGCGCGACGCGTCCTTCCTCGTAGGCGCGCACGGCGCTCGCCGCGAGCGGCGCATCAGCGCCCGCGTAGGGCCGCGGCGCAATGAGATCGGCGGGCCGTGCGAGCATTGCTCCTAGGTTCGTGTACGTCGCGCAGCCGAACGCGACGCCGGGGCGGCCCACGCCGGCATCGATCATGTGCGAAGCCTGGTTGAGCTCGGCGCAATCGGGCGGTACCGCTTGCCCGCCGTCGCGCGCTTCGAAGCCGATCACCGAATCGTTCGGCATGCCAAGCGGCGGGTGCTGCGACATGCAGCCCGCGAGGCTGACGGCCAAGCCGACGAAGCAAAAGACGAGGGCGAACCGAGCGTTCATCAGACTTTGCTCCGAGAAACATCGGACTTTCCCCGAATCCCCCAAGGGGACTTCCTTCGGGGCGGGGGACTTCCTTCGGGGCGTAGTCCGAGGATGAAAGGGGCGCCGCCGAAAGGCGGCATTCCCCGGCACAGCGTGCGCGCAAGCATAAGCGCCACCTCGCGAAGCTGCATGCGAAAGTGGTGAACGCGCGCGCGGACTTCCAGGAGAGACGCCAAGTTCGAAGCTCCTCTATCAATAGACGAAGCCCGCGGCCCCGACGAGGCGCGGCGCCTCGTCGGACAACGGATCGACACCGAGCGTGCGCTGCAAGGCGTACTCGATATCGCTGCTCGCGCGCGTGACGGTGTCGAGCGGGTCGCGCAACTGGCCGGGGCCCACGGGCTGTACGACGTAGGGTGTGACGATCACGACCACTTCCGACTTGTTGTTCAGATAGTTCTTCGAAGAGAACAGCTTGCCGAGCACGGGCAGCCGGCCGAGGCCGGGCAGTTGGGAGAGCACGTCGCTCGTCTTGCTTTGCAGAAGGCCGCCGATCGCGAAGCTCTGGCCGCTCGCGAGCTCGACGGTCGTTTCGACGCGCCGCACGGTAAGCGCCGGCACTTTGATACCGCCCGTCGTGACGCTGTTGGTCGGATCGATTTCGCTGACCTCGGGCCTGACCTTCAGGCTGATTCGATTGCTCGCGAGCACGGTGGGCATGAAATCGAGCGAGACGCCGTAAGGCTTGAACTCGATCGTGATCGTCCCCGACGTATCCTGCGCGACGGGAATCGGGAACTCGCCGCCCGCGAGGAAGCTCGCGGTCTGGCCCGACATCGCCGTGAGATTCGGCTCCGCCAGCGTCGTGATCAGCCCTTCCTGATCGAGCGCGTCGAGCACGCCGTCAATGGAGTACTTTGACGTGTGGAAGCCCCCCAACACCGAGAACGCGCCCGTGGGCGACAGGTTGAAGAGCTTCGAGGTCGAGTCGAACAGTGCTCGGCCGTTGAAAAGCCCGCCGATGAAGTTGCCGCTCGCGCCAAGCGCGCTCCAGTTGATACCGAGCTGCTGCGTGATGTTGCGATCGACTTCGGTGATGCGCACGCGCAGGTGAACCTGTACCGGCTGTGCGAGCGCGAGCCGGTTGACGAGCGCTTCCTGGTCGTGCAGATACGGCTTGAGCGTTTGGGTGACGGCATCGGCATCCGCCGCGCTTGGCACGCTGCCGGACACCATCAGCGAGCCGGGCGCGCTCGTCACCTTGATGCGCAGTTGCGGAAAACGGGCGTCGAGAAGGCGCTGAATCGATTCGGTATCCACCACCACCTGAATCGTTTCGCGCAGGATCGTGCGATTGTTCGGGCCAAGCGCGAATAGTGTCGTCCTGCCCGCCTTCTTGCCGAGCACGAAGACCGTCTGCGGCGTGGGGACGTGAACGTCGGCGACATCCGGATCGGCAACGAACACGGCCACGGCCGGTTCCGGTAGCTTCACCATCTCGCCGCTGCCGGCGGGCACGGAAAGGAGCGGCCCGTTGCGATCGGCGGCACGCGCGCCGGACGCGGCGGTCGCGAGCAGCAGCGCGGCGGCGCACGCGAGCGCGGCTAACGCGCTCGGCAGCGTGCGCGAAGTGGCGCGGCACGAATGCAGGATGGCGTGACTGAGACGATGCATCTTGATCCTAGGCTGCGGGGTGCGCGGCGGTGGCCACGGCTGCCGGGGCGCCGGTGGCGGGAGCGCTTGGCGCAGGGGGGCTTTCCGACGGCAAGGGCGGCATCGCGCCCGCCGCGCCGCCCGGTATGCCGGACGAAGCGAGGCCGTTCGAATCGCTTTGCTTCGAGCCGCGATAGACGATCACAGACTGCGCGCCCGCATGCGCCGACCCGGCATTGCGCGCGTCGACGCGCGGGGCCGCGCGCAACGCGCGGGAAACGTCGCCCGCCCACACGGGCGGCGTCTTCGGCTCGACGAGCGCCTCGGCGTCGCCTGCATGACGATCGCGCGTGGCGAAGCTGCGCAAAGCAAGCGAGAGCGAGCCGAGATGCGCGGCGACGGTGACCACTTCGGCGCTGCGCGGCGTGACCTCGAACGTCACGGTGCGCGCGCGCGTGTTTGCCGACGCCGGCTCGGAGGCGTCGTCCTTCGGGCGTCGGAATGCCGAGCCGACGGCGAGCACGCGCACGCGCTCGACGATCGTCTCGGATTCGACGGCGCGCTCGGGCGGCGTGGGCGCTCCGCTCGGCGCGTTCATTTGCTGCGTGAGCAGCACATCGACATAGTCGCCGGGCTCGATGAGGCCGGCGTTGCCCGAGACGTCGTCGATCGCCACCGAGATCGCGCGCATGCCGGGCTTGAGCGCCGCGGCGAGGAAGCCGGGCGCGCTCGGCGAGATCACGTCGGCGGGCCCGAGCGGCGTGCCGGCGTGCACGGCGTGCCGCAGCAAGTCGCCCTTGAGGTCGCTTTCAGTGCCTTGGCCTTGAACGAGCGCACCCGTGGGCACCTGGTCGCGGGGCACCTCTTTCCAGACGAGGTCGGCCTCGCGCAGCAAGAGCCCGTCGGGCAGATCGGCCGCGGCCGCGCGCACGCGCTCGGTGGCTGCGGGCGTGGCCGGCCCGGGGCGCGAAGCCGCGATGAACAACGCGCGCAGCACGAAGGCGCCGATGGCGGCGACGACGATCAAGGCGGCGAGTTTGACGATGTTCTTCATGGCGACGACCTTTCGTTATGCCGGCCGCGCGTGATGAAAAGGCGCGAGTGCCGCGAGGTGATTCAAGGAGACTTCGGCCAGCGTCGACGTGGCGCGAGGCGCAGACTGGAGCGGCAGTGAGACGGCGAGCGCGCCGCCCAGCGCTAGTGCGACCCCGTAGGGCACGCCGCGAGCGGGCGCGAGCCATGCAAAGTGCGGGGTGAGGGCTTGATGGCGCCGCAGCGCGACGCCGGTAGCCAGAACCGCGATTCCGACCATCAATCCGGACACCGAAACGATCAGGAAAACGGCCGCCGCATGGGCGGGCCCGGCCCAGAGAAAGACGGCGGCGGCGAGCTTTGCGTCACCTCCGCCGAGCCATCCGAGGCTAAAGAGCAGTGCGGCCAGGACGAGCGCGAGGGCGCCTGTCGCCGCATGCGCTTCGAACGCTCCGAACGCGAAGCGCCCGCTGTCCATGCAGACGGCCTGAACGAAATAGAGCGCGGCAAATGCCACCACGCCGACGTTGGGCAGGCGTCGCAAACGCAGATCCGAGAGGGCCAGCATCGCAAGAACCCCGCAAGCCAAAGCCTTGACGAACCACATCGTGTTTGCCTTTCGATTGCCCGACGAGAAAAAAGGCGGATGCCGTCCGGCGGTGACGCCCTAGTGCGCCGGACGGTAGCTTCCCTTATTTGCCGGTCTGCTGAACGGTCGTGACGTTGTTGATCAGGTTCTGGAACAGAGCGGGCAGACCGGTCCCGCCGCCGAAGATTGCCCCAGCCGCCGCGACTGCGACAACCACGATCCCGGCCAAGACGGAATATTCAAGGGCGCTGACACCGCGCTCGTCGCGCGAAAGGGCTTTGATGAAACGCAGCATGGAAGACTCTCCTAAAAGTATGGACGGACTTGGCCGCTTCGCCGCTTAAGGCGATTTGGGAGCTCGCTCGCCTCCCATCGGTGTTTACGGCAAACGTTTGCGTGAGTTTAGAAAAATTAGCTTTCCTAACCACATCGACTGGTTCGGTTGCGGCACGAAACATGTTAGCGAGACGGGCGAACGGCAATTTGTCGATATGAGAGAGAAAATGGAGTCAGTTCTAAGGATTGTCATTTGTATGACAAAAGTGCGTGAAAGGACAGTAATCCTATGGATCAGAAAAGTAAGCTGAGCGTAGGATCCATTCGGGCACGGCGAAAGGCAGGGCGGCGCGACCGATACACGGTGGCGGCAACTGCTCGCCGACGCGCTCGATGCCGAGCTCGAGGCGATCGCCTGCCCGAACGTTGCAGCGCGCGGTGCCGCTGATTGCCGGACTTGCGTCCGGACATTGGAGCGAGGCCGATCTGCCTTCGCTCGCGCCGCCGGCGGCACGCGTGGCGGGACCGCGCGGCGATGCCTCGCTTGCGAAGCGCTATGCGCGGTTCATCAGATGCTCCGAGAAACCCCGTCCTTCATGGGACTTCATGGGCGGGGAGTGAAAGGAGCGCAGCCGCAAGGCTGCTTCTCCAGCGTTTGAATCTCACACAAACGTACGATGATATTGTGTGAGGCATGGACATTAAGCGTGCCTACCGATTCCGGTTCTACCCGACGCCCGAGCAAGCAGTGATGCTTGCCAGGACGTTTGGGTGCGCGCGGTTTGCCTATAACCACATGCTGCGGTGGCGCACCGAGGCGTGGTC
>DASZGN010000410.1:0-8603 GCA_035938775.1 Trinickia sp. | reverse complement strand
CACGTCGTGCGTGTCGTCGATGAAAAACGCAATGCGCTCGTCTATATGACGTATAGCGACCGCATCGTCTCGGGTAGCGCCAAAAACAGCGTGACCGCCGTGCCGCTGCCCGCCGGCATGACCGTGCCCATGCGCTAGGGGCCGATGCACTAGAGGCTACGCACGATCGACGTCCTCTTTGCTGCGCACAGCAGGAGGTTTTCTTGAACTCGCGCCCCACCTTGAGCGAATTCGCCGACGGCGCTCGCGACACCGTCCCGATGATGGTCGGCGCGGCGCCCTTCGGCATGATCTTCGGCACGCTCGTCACCTCGGGCCCGCTTCATCTCTGGCACGGACAGCTGATGTCGCTCGCCGTGTTCGCCGGCTCGGCGCAGTTCATCGCGCTCGGGCTCATCGCCGGCCATGCGGGCATGGCGCTCATTCTGGCAACGACGTTCATCGTCAACCTGCGGCACATGCTCTATAGCGCAACGCTCGCGCCCTATGTCGCACGGCTGCCCACGCGCTGGCGCCTCGCGCTCGCCGGGCTGCTCACGGACGAAGTCTTCGCCGTGGCCTATGCCCACTACCGCCACGCGCCGCCAGGCGCTATCGGGCCGCATTACTTTTTCGGCTCCGGCGTCGCGATGTACGTCAACTGGCAGATCTGGACGCTCGTCGGGCTCCTTTTCGGCGCGACGTTTCCCCGCCTGCAATCGCTCGGGCTCGACTTCGCGATGGTGGCAACGTTCATCGCCATCGTCGTGCCGCAGCTCGTCGCCCTGCGCTTCATCGCGGCAGCCGCGACGGCCGGCGCGCTCGCCTGGTTCTGCGCCGCCTGGCCCTACAAGCTCGGACTGCTCGCCGCGGTGGCGGCGGGCGTCGCAGTCGGCGTCGTGTTGTCACGGCCGTGGGCCACCAGGGCCGGCAACGATGCGGCCGAGGCGTCCCGATGAGCTACGTCTTCACGATCCTCGGCATGGCGGCGATCACCTTCCTCATTCGCTCGGCCGTCTTCCTGCTCGGCGAGCGCGTCGTTTTCACACCGCTCGTGCGCACAGCGCTCGGCTTCGTGCCGGTCACGGTGCTCACCGCCATCATCGTGCCAATGGCCGTCGCCCCGCATGGCGGTGCTGCCGAGCTCACGTGGCGCAACCCGCAACTCGTCGGCGCGCTTGCGGCCTGCGGCGTCTCGGCGGCGACGCGCCGCCCGCTCCTCACCATCGCCGTCGGCCTCGCGGTGTTCTTCATCTGGCAAGCCCTCGTCGCGCGGTAAAGGCCCTGATATCGGGCTCAAGTTCCGCCCGCGGCCGCCGTTAAACAGACGAAATGCGTTCTTCAGCCGGCCGCGCATCGATTCTGCCTCGCTGCACCGCCCGACGCGAAACGTCATGCGAAACCTGCTTCGCAAGCGGCGCGCTGCCAAGCGATGCCCGGCCTCGAGCGAAGCCTTTGCCGACGGCGCGCGGGCGCTTCGGGGAACGCCGCGTTGGCGTCCCGGCGCCGGGACGCCCATCAGGACAAGCCATGGGTCAGATCACCCTTTCTCTCGGAGACGAGACCATCGCGTCGCTGCACAAGGATTTCGAAGCCTTCGTGCGCGTTTCGCTGAAGCTCGATCCGCAATTCGCGACGCCGTCGTTCGAGGATTTCCTGCGCGCGAAGCTGCTTGACAACATGGTGCCGCTCACCGAGCACGCCGTGCAGCGGATGCTGCAAGGCGGCCAGTACGCCTGGGCCAAGCGCACGCTCGACAAGGAATTCCCCGATGTCGTCGCGATCCTCATGCGGCAGGCCGACGAATTCGGCTTCAGCTTCGCCGTGCGCTCGGAGTGGACGCCCGAAGAGCTCGTCAAGGCGGCCCGCGAATGGGCTGCGGCGATCGTGAAGGAGGCGGGCGGCGAGCCCGCGCTCATCGATCCGCTCGCGGCGCAGATCAAGGCGTCCGCCCTGGACATCCAGGCCGTCGAGGAAAAGATGCAGACGCCCGCGTGGCGTCTCGCGGAATCGCTGCGTCAGCGCGTCTACGAGGCGAAGATCGCCTGCGAGACGAGCGTGGGCAGCACGGCGCGCGAAAGGCTCGGCGAGCTGCGCGGGCTCTTGAAGCTCGGCCTGGCGCACGGGTCATTCCAGAAGCAGGAGGCGCAGCAGATCATGGAATTCCTGCGGCTTTTGAAGCCCGAGATCTTCATCGAGGAGCCGTACGACATCTTCTCGCGCATGGCCACGTGGCTGCGCAACTTCTTCATGCCGCCCGTCGTGCGGCAACCACGCCCCGAGGAGCGGCGGCGCTAGGCTCAACGCCTGGCGGCAGCAGGCGTGGCCGCCGGGCGTCAGCGCCGCCTGATATGGACGCCCGCTTGGGCCGCTCATAGCCCGCCTCGCCACGTCGGGCCGCGCCGCCGGCTCGACGCTCGTTAAACGACACGGCCGGCCACGACCGAGCTGGCGACGACCAGCGCCCGCAAGCGCGCCGTGACCCGCATACAACGGTGCGCTCGCGCCGCATCGTCCATTTCGCCATTTCGTGTCGGCGCCCGCTTCGCGTATGATGCGTGCCCTCTCCTCGCTCGCGCGGCACGCGCCTCCCGCCATGGCCAACCTCAATTTCACGCTCACGGGCGATTACGTCGAACTGCACAATCTGCTCAAGCTGACCGGGCTCGCGGACAGCGGCGGCGCCGCCAAGGCGCTCGTGGCCTCGGGCGCCGTGAGCGTCGATGGCCGCGTCGAGTTGCGCAAGACCTGCAAGATCCGCGCGGGCCAGGTGGTGTTGTTCGGCGACACGCGCATCGCCGTGCACGAGGCGCCATAGGGTTCCCCGCTTCACCGGCCCGCTTCACCGGCCCCTTGCCGAACCGGCGACAATCGTCTTTTAAAAGGCCCGCCATCGACAGCCGCGACGCCACGCAATAAGCTTTCAGGTTTCCGACAAAAAACCCTCGGCTTCACCACGTCGCGCATAAACAACGATTGCGCCGAGGCAATCGACGAACTCTCGCACTTGCCATGTCCCATTCCGGTGTCACGCGCGCCGCGGCCGCCGCGCCGCCCACGCTTTCCCGCCACGCGGCCGATACGGCCCGGCTCGCCGCCCCGCTCGCCATCGCCCAGCTTTCGCAAATGGCGATGGGCGTCACCGACACCATCCTGCTGGGCTCGCTCGGCCCGGATGCGCTAGCCGCAGGCGGTCTCGGCGCGGGGCTCTTTTTCGTCGTGATCACGCTGCTGCAAGGCGTGCTCTCGTCGGTCAGCGTCACCGTGGCCAACGCACGCGGCGCGCAAGCCGAGCACCGCGTGCCGCACATCTACTGGACCGGCCTCGTGCTCTCGGCGCTGCTCGCCGTGCCGGCTTTCGTGCTGTTGTCGTTCGCGCAGCCGATCCTCGCCGCGTTCGGTGAGCCGGCCTCGCTCGCGCACGATGTCGGCGCTTACTCGTCCGTGCTGCGCTGGGCGTCGCTCGGCAGCCTGATCGGCATCGGCATGATGCGTTCTTTCCTGCCGGCGATCGGCGCAGCCAAGCGCCTGCTGTGGGTTTCCATCGCGGGCGTCGGCGTGAACGCCGTGCTCAACTACGGGCTCATCCACGGTGCCTACGGCCTGCCGCGACTCGGGCTCATCGGCTCGGCCATGGCGACGACGGTAACCGTGTGGCTCACCGCCATCGCGCTCGTCGCGCTGCTGCACGGGCGCACGCGCTATCGGCACTTCGTCGCGCCAGCGCGCCCCAACGTCCCCTTGATGGGCGAGCTGTTCGGCATCGGCTGGCCCGTCGCAATCACCTACGGCGTCGAGTCGACGCTTTTTCTCGCAACCGGTCTGATGATCGGGCTGCTCGGCGAAAAACAACTCGCGGCGCACCAGATCGCGCTGAACGTCGCGTCGGTGTCGTTCATGGTGCCGCTTGCCATCGGACAGGCGGCCAACGTCCGCGTAAGCTACTGGACCGGCGCCGGTCAGCCGCTCGCCGCGCGCCACGCGGGCTTCGTCGCGCTCGGGCTCGGCGTGGCTTTCATGTCGCTCTCGGGGCTCGTGCTCATCGTCGCGCGGCATGCGATCGTCGGGCTCTATCTGCGTCTTGACGACCCCGCCAATGCGCAGACGGTTGCCATCGCCATATCGCTGCTTGGCGTCGCGGCCGTGTTCCAGATCGTCGACGGCATGCAGACGATCGGCTCCGGGTGCCTGCGCGGTCTAAAGGACACGCGCATCCCGATGCTCGTAGCCGCATTCGGCTATTGGGGCGTCGGCTTTCCGACCGGCTACCTGCTCGCGTTTCACGTCGGGCTCGGCGCGCGCGGGCTGTGGTGGGGGCTCGCCGCAGGGCTTGCGAGCGTCGCCGTGCTCATGACGCTGCGCTTCGCGCGGATGACGCGCCGCGCGCGCCACGCGTCAAGCTCAGTGACGCCGCGATAGCCCGCGAGCAAGAAGCAAAGTCGAGGGTGCGGGCGCGCCTTGGCGTGCCACACCTTCCCTGCCGCAGCGCCCTCAGGCCCCCGTTTTCAAACCAGCGTCCTTGCGGGCCCTTTTTTTGCGTGTACGTTGCACAACGCCGCGCGCCGCCTTCTCCTAGTGTGGTTTTTTGGTGCCGGAAGCAATGCGGCGCCTATCCATTCATCGGGGCAATGAGGTCCGGACGTGTTCGAGCTTCGGCGGCCGAGCGCCGCTCTCGGCGCATCGTCGTATGAATCGCCTCATCGTATGGCGCGCCGGGTGCGGCCTCTTCACTACGAACGGCTGATCGCTTGCCTGGCGCTCGCCCTCGGGACCGCACTCTTCGCGGCCTGCTCGACGCTGCCTCCGGCCAGCTCGCTCGATCGCCCCGTCACCCACGCGCTCGCCGACCCGCAGGCGACGCAGCTCGGCCAAGCGCTCGCTCCACTCGAAGCCGCGCATCCGGGCCAGTCGGGCTTTCGTCTGCTGACCGAGGGTACCGAGGCGTTGCAAATGCGCATCGCGCTCGCGCACGCGGCGTCAAAAACGCTCGATTTGCAGTACTACATCGCAGAGGAGGACACGACGGGCAGGCTGCTGATCGCCGCGGCACTCTACGCGGCCGATCGCGGGGTGCGCGTGCGCATGCTTGTCGATGACCTGAACTTCCACGACAGCAAGCGCCTGATGTCGGCCCTCGCCCACCATCCGTTGATAGAAGTACGCGTCTTCAATCCATTCGGCAGCACGCCACACCGAAACGTCTTCCAACGAACAGAGAATTGGTTCGCTCGCATCGAGCGCTTCACGCATCGCATGCACAACAAGGCGATGATCGCCGACGGCGAAGTTGCGATCGTCGGCGGCCGCAATCTCGGCGACGAATACTTCAGCGCGAGCCCAAAGCTGCAATTTCGCGACCTCGATGTGCTCGCCGCCGGCCCGATCGTCAGCGATATGTCGGCAAGCTTCGACACATTCTGGAACAGCGCGGCCGCCTATCCGATCAGCGTGCTGGACAAGCAGCCCTATACATACGAAGACCTGCACGCCGCGCGCGAGGCATTGCGCGCGCACTGGCGCGAAGCGGCCAAAACTGTCGGCGCGAAGCCGCTCAACGCGGAGCCTCTTTGGACGCAGATAGCACGAGAAGCGCTCGGGCTCGTCTGGGCGCCGGCGTATTTCAGTGTCGATTCGCCACGCAAGGTCACGGCTTCCGACGACAACTACGAGAGCCCGCCGATGCAGCGTCTCGCCGAGCTGATGCGCAATGCGCAACACGAGGTGATGATCATCTCGCCGTACTTCGTGCCGCACGATGCGGGGGTACGCCTCCTCGGCGAGCTCACGCGGCGCGGTGTGCGCGTGGTCGTCATGACGAATTCGATGGCGTCCACGGACGCCATCGCCGTTCATGCGGGCTACAGCCGCTATCGCCTCGACCTGCTGCAAAACGGCGTCGAGCTTTACGAATACCAGCCGCTGCAGGGCGACATCTCGAACTACTTCGCAGGCTCGCAATCGCGCGCGAGCTTGCATGCGAAAGCTTATGTCATCGACCGGTGCACGCTCGTGATCGGCTCATTGAATCTCGATCCGCGCTCGGCGCATCTGAACACTGAGCTCGCCGTTTTTATCGAAAGCCCGCGGCTTGCGAACGAGGTCGCGTTGCTGATGGATCAATCGATGTCGCCCGACCGCAGTTTTCACGTGCGGCTCGCGACGCCCGAGGAGAACGCGCAACTGCGCTCGATCGGCGCGCCGGTGTCGGGTCTCGTGTGGACCGGCAACTCAATAGCCGATGGCTCCTATCCGCACACCTGGAACATGGAGCCGCTAGCGGGTTTCGTGCGCAATTTGCTGACGGGTCTATTCTTGTTGTTGCCGGTGGACTCGCAGCTCTGAGCAGCCCTACCTATCGCGTGCGGGCCGCCGATTAGCTTTGCATGCGGCCGGAGTAAGCGCTAAAGCGCCAACTCCAGTCACCCGATTCACGTCGTCCGACCGGAGCCTTCACCATGACAGAAGACGTACGCATGGAGCGCGACACATTCGGCGAGATCGCCGTGCCGAATGCGCGCCTGTGGGGCGCGCAGACGCAGCGCTCGTTGCAGAACTTCAAGATTTCGACCGAAAAGCAGTCACCCGAACTGATCACGGCCCTTGCGCTCATCAAACGCGCCGCGGCCGAAGTGAACCTCGAACTCGGCATGCTCCCCGAGGATAAAGCGCGCGCGATCATGCAAGCGGCCGACGAAATCATCGACGGCAAGCACGCAGGCGAATTCCCGCTCGCGGTCTGGCAAACCGGCTCCGGCACGCAGACCAACATGAATCTGAACGAGGTGATCGCGAACCGCGCGAGCGAAATCCTCGGCGGCGAGCGCGGCGAACGGCGCAAGGTCCACCCGAACGACGACGTGAACCGCGGACAATCGTCGAACGATGTGTTTCCGACCGCCATGCATGTGGCTGCGGCGTTCGGCATCGTCAAGCGTGTGCTGCCTGCTCTAAAAACGCTGCGCACGACGCTCGATCAGAAAGCGCGCGCGTTCGCGGATATCGTGAAGATCGGCCGCACGCACCTGCAGGACGCGACGCCGCTCACGCTAGGCCAGGAATTCTCGGGGTACGTGGCCCAGCTCGATCACGGCATCGCTCATCTCGAATCGGCGCTGCCGCATCTATATGAACTCGCGCAGGGCGGTACAGCGGTGGGCACCGGCCTGAACGCGCATCCGCAATTCGCCGAGCGCGTGGCGGCGGTGATCAGTAGGTTGACGGGCCTGCCGTTCGTGAGCGCGCCGAACAAGTTCGAGGTGATGGCGGCCGCCGACGCGCTCGTTTTCGCGCACGGCTCGCTGAAGACGGCGGCGGCGAGCCTGATGAAGATCGCCAACGACATTCGCTGGCTCGCGAGCGGGCCGCGCTGCGGCCTCGGCGAGCTCTCGATACCGGAGAACGAGCCGGGCAGCTCGATCATGCCGGGCAAGGTCAACCCGACGCAGTCCGAAGCGCTCACGATGCTCTGCTGCCAGGTGTTCGGCAACGATGTCGCGATCAACATCGGTGGCGCCAGCGGCAATTTCGAGCTGAACGTGTATCGCCCGATGATCGCCCACAACATGCTGCAATCGATCCGCCTGATCGCCGACGGCGCGCAAAGCTTCAATGATCACTGCGCAGTAGGCATCGAGCCGAATCGCAAGCGCATCGACACGCTGCTCAACGAATCGCTGATGCTCGTGACGGCGCTCAACCCGCATATCGGCTACGACAAAGCCGCGCAAATCGCGAAGAAAGCGCACAAGGAAGGCACAACGCTCAAGGCCGCGGCGCTCGCGCTCGGCTATGTCACCGAGCAGCAGTTCGACGAATGGGTGAGGCCCGCCGACATGGTCGGCAAATCGGCCGGCGCGGGGCGATAAAAAACGGCGTGGCGTGCGGGCTCGGGCGTGACACGCTAAGCGCCGCACGCCGTTGCATGCGCACCGGCGACTTTCAGATGTGCCCTTGCGCCATTTCCTCGGGCTTGAGCTCGACGATCGCATCGAGCGCCGTCTTCACGTCCATCGCATATTTCGCGACGCGCTTTTGCTCATCGGTTATCGGCTCGAATGCCGGGACCGGAATCGGCGTGCCGTTTTCGTCGACGGCAACGAAGACGACGAGGCAATCGGTGGTGAGGCGCAGTTGGCCGCTCTTCGGATCGCCGGCGTGCACGGTCACGTGGATGTGCATGCTCGTGCGCCCCGTCGCGACGACTCGCGCGCGCAGTTCGACGAGATTGCCGACGAGGATCGGCCGCCGAAAGCGGATATTGCCGACGCTGACCGTCACGCAGTAGCGGCCCGACCAGACCGCGGCGCAGGCGTACGCGGTCTCGTCGATCCACTTCATCAGCGCGCCGCCGTGCACTTTGCCGCCGAAGTTGACGGAGGTCGGCTCGGCGAGGAAGCGGAAGGTGGTTTCGGAACGGTCAAGCGGCGTGGAGGGCATGCTCATCGTGACTCCGGGTCGGGCGGGAGGCGTGCGGGATAGGGAGGGGTCCGATTATACGGGTGAGGCGCAGATTCAGCTTCGATGCGGGATATGCAACGCAGGTGGAGGCACGACCGCTGTCCATGAATCCCGACTTATCGCTGAAGCGCCAAGTCGGGTCGACACATCACTTCTTGAACGTCACG